>CABSAH010000162.1 GCA_902475645.1 uncultured Christensenellaceae bacterium
TCAATCTGCGCGGCGGGGACGTTGAATGCAATCCCGTGTTCCTCTCCTATGCCGTCATTGAGCGCGACGCGGCCTATATTTTCGCGGACGAAAGCAAGTTCCATGCCTGCGTACAGGAATATTTAAGGCAGCTAAACGTTACGCTGCTGCCGTATAACGAAATATATTCCTTCGCCTCCCGCTATGATGAGGGCGACGCTATTCTGCTCAGCACCGATGCCGTGAACTACGCGCTTTACGAAAAGTTCTCCGAAAAGGCCATAATAGTGGACGAGGTAAATCCGGAGCAGCTTAAAAAGGCCATAAAGAATCCCGTTGAGATTGAGAATATGCGCAAGGCGCATATAAAGGACGGCCTTGCGGTAACGCGCTTCATGCGCTGGCTGAAGGAAACCATTGGCAAGGAGCGCATTACGGAGCTTTCCGCCGCGGAAAAGATAGACTCCCTCCGCTTTGCAACCGAAGGCAACCTTGGCTTAAGCTTCGGCACGATATCGGCATACGGCGAACACGCCGCGCTTCCGCATTACGCCCCGTCCGAGGAAAGCAACCTTACCGTTGAGCCGCACGGCTTTTTGCTGGTGGACAGCGGCGGCCAGTATTACCAGGGCACGACCGATATAACCCGCACCTTTGCCGTAGGCCCCCTTACGGAGGATGAAAAGAAGCATTACGCGCTGGTGCTGCGCAGTATGCTGCGCCTTGCGGATGTAAAATTCCTTTACGGCTGCCGCGGGCTGAACCTTGATATATTGGCGCGCGGCCCGTTGTGGGACGAGGGGCTTGATTACAAGCACGGCACGGGTCACGGCGTAGGCTATCTACTCAACGTACACGAAGGCCCCAACGGTTTCCGCTGGAAGGTGGTTCCGGAGCGCGTGGATTCCTGCGTATACGAAGAAGGCATGATAACCAGCGACGAGCCGGGCATTTATATTGAAGGCAGCCACGGCATACGCATAGAAAACATGATAGTTTGCCGCAAGGGTGAAAAGAACGAATACGGCCAGTTCATGTATTTTGAAACGCTGACCTGCGCGCCCATAGACTTGGACGCGATAGACCCCGCGCTTCTCAATTCGGACGAAAAGCGTATGCTCAACGATTACCATCGCTTTGTATACGATACGCTCTCCCCGCTCATGGATGCGGACGAGCGCGAATGGCTCAAGCGCTACACCCGCGCAATATAAGCTAAACTAATGTACAACGGGGGCGGGACGCTGAATTTCCGCCCCCAAATTTATATTATGGAATCAGGCTTTTTTGAAAGGGTATATGCCGTTGTGCGCCGCGTGCCCAAGGGCCGCGTAATATCATACGGCGAAATAGCAAAAATACTCGGCTGCCCCCGCGCCGCGCGGCAGGTGGGCTGGGCCATGCGCCAAAGCCCAAACGATATACCGTGGCAGCGCGTTGTGAAGGCGGACGGCGCCGTTGCGGGCGGCGAGCATGCCCCGCTGCGCCGCGCCCTGCTTGAAGCGGAGGGCGTCGGCTTCTTGCCCGACGGCAGGGTGGATATGGAGAAATACAGCGTATGACACTGCCCCCTTCGCGGCTTTTATAAAAGAATTGATTTTACGGCAAAAGCGCCGTTTTTTTATTTTATCCCGCTCCGCACAGGGCGGGCGTAATAGCGCATTTTGCCCTGAGCATATGGGCTTTTGCGCGCAATTTGGGGCTTGACAAAAAATAAGTATTATGCCACGCTATACATATATCGCATCATTGTATTCGGCAGCAGGCTGACTGCACTTTGAATTATAAAGGAGTGGGAAGGGAATAGAATTTATGAAGAAGCTGTTTATTTGTTTTACGCTCGTGTGCGTTTTATTGCTTATAATTCCCGCATGCTCACCTAACGGCGGTCCCGTGCGCACGCCCGGGCAGGATGATAATTACGGAGGCGACCCCATGGACTTTACAAGCTTTATATTATCGGAGCAAGGTATGGCCGCGCAGAGCAGCGTATATGAAGGCTATAAAACCGAAAACGGCGTTCATCTTGAATACTACATAAGCTCAAGCCGCTGGGACGAAACGGCAAAAAAGGATATTGAGGAACGTGAGGTTGTCCGCGCGGTGGACGGGAACGACGCCCTTTACAGGGAGGTATGCGCCCTGTTCGGGAACTGCCGCATAGATGAATGGAACGGCTTTAGCGGGGCAAATCCCCCCGATGTTCTTGACGGAAGCTCCATGAGCTTTGAAGCGGTGCTGGCGGACGGAACGAACGTTACGGCTTACGGCACAAATAACTTCCCCGCCAATTACAGAACGTTTGCCAATGCCATTCACAATATTATAACAAAGCAAAGGCTCGATTCAACCGAATTCAGCGACGGTACATATGCCATAACGCTGCCGCAAAGCTGGGTAGGCGTGGTTTCGGCAGAATTCTCCGATAGCTACGTTAGCTTTTCCGTCAGCAAAGCAGATGGCGACGAGCTTACATTCTTTATAATAGATAACATGGGCTATGGCTATTCTTCGGAAAGCTACGACGGAAGAATAGAGGCGGGCCGCCTTGTATCGGGCGAGGACGTAAGGTTTATTACGGCGCGCGACCATTACTCAATATCCGCATATGCCGAAAAGGTTTCTTCGGATGCGCTTGCGCTTTGGGAAAGCTACGAAAGCGACAAGCTTGCAATAGTTGAAAGCATACGCGGCGTAAACGGCTATGAGTTTTATCCGGAGGATGGGTCAATACTGCATGAAGCAAGGGCGTGGGACATGGCGGAGGAAGCGCGGCACCTTTGGCAGCGGCTATACTTTGCCGGGGAATACAGCGTCGGCACAAAGCCCACGGTGGTACGCTTCAAAAAATATGTGCCCATGTTCCCCTCCTATGATTACGTTGACACGATAGACACCGTCCGCAACAGATTCTTAGCCGTATTTTCCGAAGAATTTACGGAAAAAACCCTAAACCGCGCCATTGCGGACAGGGACATAATAGAATACAAGGGCAGCGTATATGCGGCTTACAGAAAGACCAAGGGTCAGGGCTCTTCCAATAGCTGGATGGAATGCGTCCGCGATGATGGCGACGGCTGCTTTACGGTGGTTATAGGCGTAAGGACGGCATCGGGCGATACAATATATGTTGATTTGCCCGCGTGCAGGAACGATGCCGGCAAATTCGTATTCACGGATTATCCGTATTGGGATAAATCCGAATAAGCCGTTCCCCCAGAATAAGCCACTATAAAGTCCACCGTAAGCTGTTACGGTGGACTTATTATGTGCCCAAAGCCCGCTTAACGGGAGCTTAGGTTTTCGCCTATCGGTTTAGCCTTCTATAATGCTGTTGAACAGCTCCTTGGCGGCCTTTATCCTTTCGCTGTTGCCAACGGCGCATATGTAATGCTTTTTGCATACGGCGTTGACAAGGGCGGCCTTGGCGCGTATTGCGCCCGCGTCGGCCTCAAGCGCCTCGGCGCGCAGCTTCTTCTGCATATCCTTTGTGAAGCCCGTCATGCGGTTGCTAAGCGCCGCGCTGTGCGCAAGCTGGCCCACCTTTGGCGCGTCAAGCTCCTGCAATGTGCCGAGAATGTATTTATCCATTTCCCTACGGCTTGGGTCGAACTTTTCAAGGTATTCCGCCATGCCGTCATATACCCTGTATGTGTTTTCAAGGTTGGGGTCGCGGTAGCTGCTGAGTAAAAACGCTCCGTTCGGCCTTATCCTAAGCATTGCGCCGTATGCGCCGCCAAGCACGCGTATGCGGTTCCAAAGATAATCCGTTGCAAGCACGGTTTTCATAACGGCGGTTGCGCCATCGTACCCAAAGCCCAGCTCCGCCATGTTGTACCCTTGGGCGCAGTACTGCACGTCTCCCGGGGTCATTACGCCTTCATTTTTGGCATTCTTCACGAACGCGGGGCGGTTATCCT
>CABSAH010000163.1 GCA_902475645.1 uncultured Christensenellaceae bacterium
CGCAGGCGTTTCTTATATGCGCCTGCCAAACGCCCGTGGTGAAGCACGGCTCCATTACGTTCGCGTTCACGTCCCAGCCGTTGAAGGAGCCTACCACGCTTACGCTAAGCGCATTGGGCGCCCATACCGCAAAGCGGTACGCCTCGGCCCCGTCCTCCATTGTAACGCGGTGGCAGCCGAGCGCCCTGTATGCATAGGCGCTTTTGCCTTCGTTAAAAAGATAAAGCTCCGTTTGATCCAAGTAAGTACCCATATTGCAAAGCACCGCCTTATTTCTTTTTTATATTTTACCGCATACGGCGGCGTTTGTGTAGGGCGAATTTTCACGCGCGCGGCAAAACGGGCATATTGTATTGCAGCTTTTTTGTATGGAGGCAAATATGGGCAAGGGCGATATTTGGGAAATCGGCGTGGGGCAGAGCGCCCGCATAAAGGAATACGACGGGGAGGACGGCAGCCCCGCCATGCGGCGGCGGCTTATGGACATGGGCTTTACGGAGGGCGCGGAGGTGAAATGCGTGCTTATTGCCCCGCGCGGCGGCATGAAGGCATACATGGTGCGTTCAAGCGTAATTGCGCTGCGCGAGGGCGATGCGCGGCTTATAAAAACGGGTGAAGCATATGAGCAATAGCCCCGTAATAGCCCTTTGCGGCAACCCAAACGTTGGCAAAAGCACGCTTTTTAACGCGCTTACGGGCATGAAGCAGCATACCGGCAACTGGAGCGGCATAACGGTGGGCTTGGCCGAGGGCATATGCACGCACAAGGGAAAGCAATATAAGCTGATAGACCTGCCCGGCACATATTCGCTCCTTGCCCGTTCAAGGGAGGAGGAAATAGCAAGCGGCTTTATAGCATCGGGCGGGGCGGATGCGGCGGTTGTGATATGCGACGCAACCTGCCTTGTGCGCTCGCTTACGCTTGCCATGCAGGTTTCGCGGCTTAATGCGCGCACGGTAATATGCATAAACCTGATTGACGAGGCCGAAAAGCGCGGCATAAAGATAGATGTAAAAAAGCTGGAGGCGCTTTGCGGCATACCCTGCGCCGCGGTATCGGCGCGGCTGGGAACGGGCATGGACGAATTGTTTGAAAAAATAGAGCTTGCGCTTGAGAATGAGCCTTCGCCCGCGCCCGCCTTCGCCTGCGATTGCCCCAACGCCGCCTTCTGCCTATCCGAGGGCATATGCGCGCAATGCGTAAGCGCGGCAAAAAAGCCGGACTCCGCCCGCATGAAGCTTGACCGCATACTGACGGGCCGTCATACCGGAATACCCATAATGCTCGTATTGCTTGCGCTTGTGTTCTACATAACGCTTGAAGGGGCGAACTACCCCTCCGCATGGCTCAGCCGCGTGCTGTTTGCGCTGGAAGCGCCGCTTAACTCCGCGCTCCTTTCGTTGGGTCTGCCGCAGGGCATAGCCCTTGCGCTGAGCGCGGGTGCATACAGGGTGCTTGCGTGGGTGGTGAGCGTTATGCTGCCGCCGATGGCAATATTCTTCCCGATGTTCACCTTTTTGGAGGAGCTTGGCTATCTGCCCCGCGCGGCGTTCAATATGGATGCATATTTCAGCCGGAGCGGCTCCTGCGGCAAGCAGGCGCTTACCATGCTTATGGGCCTTGGCTGCAATGCGGCGGCGGTGGTCGGCTGCCGCATAATAGACAGCCCGCGCGAAAGGCTTATAGCCATATTGACCAACAATTTCATACCCTGCAACGGGCGCTTCCCCGCGCTTATAGCCGTTATAGGAATGTTTTTCACCTATTCCCGCTTCGGCGGCGGCGCGGCGGGCGCGGCAATAATGACGGCGCTGCTGATAGTAGGCGTATTTGCAACGCTTGCGTGCAGCCGCTTTTTAAGCCGAACGCTGCTCAAGGGGGAGCGCAGCTCCTTCACGCTGGAGCTGCCGCCGTACCGTATGCCGCGCATAGGCACGCTTATTGTGCGCAGCGTTGTGGATAGGACGCTGTTCGTGCTGGGCCGTGCGGCGGCGGTTGCGGCCCCGGCGGGGCTTTTGCTGTATGCCCTTTCAAATATAAGCATAGGCGGCCAATCCATTTTGGCGGCGGCCGTTGGCGCGCTTGACCCCCTTGCGCGCGTGTTCGGGCTGGACGGGGCGATACTCATGGCGTTCATATTGGGCTTTCCCGCAAACGAAATCGTGCTGCCCATTGCGGTCATGGCATATACGGCCTCCGGCGCGCTGGAGGAGCTGCCTGCGCTGTGCGATATGCGTCAGCTTCTTATAGCGCACGGGTGGAGCATTAAAACGGCGGTATGCTTCGTGCTGTTCTGCCTTATGCATTGGCCCTGCTCCACAACGCTTTTAACAATAAAAAAGGAGACGGGAAGCCTTAAATGGACCATTTTGGCATTCCTTCTCCCAACCGTATTCGGCCTTGCGGCCTGCTTTATTGTAAACGCGGCGTTTACTCTTTTACAATGCTCATAAGAAGCTTGCCCAAGGCTATGTACATATCAGCATAGCCCATGTTGAACCGTTCGCGAATTGCGGAGCGGGTGAAATTCATTGTGCCGCTGCCCTTTATCTGCTCAAGCGGCTTTGAAGGGTATATGTGTATCAGCCGCGTGGAGCCTATGTGGTCTATATCCAGCGATTCCTGCTCCCGCAAATGGATTACAAGTATAATGTCGTACCCCTCGTCCTGAAGCGGGGAAAGCGGCGTAACGTCGCTGTTCTTTATGCCGTAGGCGGGGTCGTTTATGCCGCCGTCGGCAAATTTATGCCCCTCTATCTCAACCGGATCGTAAACGCGGGGTATGGCGGCGCTTGCAAGCACGGCGTCCGTCATATCGTCGTCGCTTAGCTTTTTAAGCTCAAAATACTTAACGTGGCGCTCGTTTATATCGTATGCGCAGGCGAAAAGCTTTGCCCTGTGCGCGCGTATTCTTTCAAAATCGCAGCTATTCCGTATCAGCGCGCGCAGCGAATTCTGCGTAAAAACCGCGCCCTCGCCGCCGCCCTGAAGCTGTGCGGTTATGTGCAGCCTGCCCACAATATCCTTTATGGCGCGGCTGTCGCCATCCATGGCCTTTGGCGCGGCAACGGTCATAAGCCCTATGTTCTCCCACAGGCTCTCCATCAGCGAAACATTGTCCATTGCGAACACAAGCGTGTTCAGCGCGCCCACGCTCGTCCCGCTCACGCCGTATACCTTTTCGCTCACGTCCATCTCGTTCATGGCCTTTATAGCACCGGCCTCATACGCGCCCTTCGCGCCCCCGCCGGACAGCACCAGCCCGAACCTGAGCGAATTCCACTTATCTGTATTTTTACCGTTCAGCATAATGCGCTCCTTCCCCATCCGCCGCCCGCCCGCGGCACGGATAAGCATCATAATTATTATAATGCGCCCTCACGCCCAATTGCAAGGGAAAGGTGCGGGGCGATGCAAAGCGACTGAGGGGTTGAAACAAACAAAGAGCTGTAAGCTTATTTGGACTCCCTCCGTCTTTTGCTTCGCAAAAGCCACCTCCGACGCGCACCCCTTTCGACCGTTCGCTATCGCTCACGGCCACTTTCCCCGCACGCGGGGACAGCTTTTAGGTGGTGCTTGCACAAACCAAAAGGCTCCACCGCTTGCGGGGGAGCTGGCACGGCATAAGCCGTGACTGAGGGGGAATAACTCGCGTGGCAGGCTTTTGGGAAACGGAGTTTGCACAACACCAAAAGGCTCCCCGAACGGGGAGCTGTCAGCGTAGCTGACTGAGGGGTTGAGAATACTAAGCAAAGCCACGGTTTAACCCCTCCGTCAATTCGCTGTCGCTCATTGCCACCTCCCCGTCAGGGGAGGCTTTGTGTAAGAGTTTGTGCAACGATGAAAACGGCGCGTGGCGGCTTTGAGCTGTTCCCCTTTCGACCGTTCGCTAACGC
>CABSAH010000164.1 GCA_902475645.1 uncultured Christensenellaceae bacterium
TAATCCCAAAGCTTTGCGTTGCATTCGCCGCCCGCGTCCGCAAGCACCATGTCCAGATACGCCGCGCCCTTAACGTTTGTTTTTATGCCCACGCTTTTAACTATGCAAAAGCCCTCCACCTGGTTTGCGGAAGCGTTAAACACCTTGTCCAGCAGCCTCATGCGGCCCATATAAAAAACCCTCCGTATCGCTTATTCGCTTTATTATATCAAATTATCGGCTTATGTTAAACCCGTCCGTTTGCGTTATGCTGCCGTCATGCGCTATCCACATTGCCTCCGCGCCGTCAACCCTGCTGAGCATTGCGCGGCCCTCGTCAATATCCGCTATGAAAAGCGCGGTGCTAAGCGCGTCCGCAAGCGCGCCGTTTGAAGAAACAACGGTAACCGATGCATATTTATCCGCGCTCATCAGCGTAGCGGGGTCTATTATATGGTTGTAGCGTATGCCGTTAACGGTATAATAGCGCTGATAGTCCCCGCTCGTTATAACATAGCCCGAGGCTATGCTCACTATTGCGGCATTCCCCTCGCCGCGCGGGCTTTGCACGGCTATTTGCCATTCCTCGCCGTTGGGCTTTGCGCCCGCCGCGCATATGTTCCCGCCAAGGCTTAAAAGCGCCGCGGATATTTGCCCCTCGCCTATGAGAAGGCTAAGCTCGTCCATCACAAGCTGCCCCGCAAAGCCCTTTGCAACCGCGCCCACGTCAAGGCGGAGCATATCGTCCGCAAAGAACACGGTGCCTTCGTCCTTGTTCAATATAACCGCGTCCATATCCGTATGCCGTGCTGCGGACAAAAGCGCGTCCATGGGCGGGAGCGCGGCGTTTTCCTCATCCTCAAACCCGCTTTCGCGGTAATCATGCCAAATTGAAAGCACGCTGCCCATTGCGGCGTTTACCCTGCCGTCGGTGAGCGCATATGCGTCCGCCGCAAATTCAAGCAGCGCCATGGTTTCCGCGCTTACCTCAACGGGGGCTATGGCGGCGCGGCGGTTCACCTCCATCAGGCTCACAACGCCGTCGTATTCATTATATATGTCATAAAGCCTGTTTAGGTAAATCATCCGCTCGTGCGCGGCCTTTGCCGCGTCCGCCGCCGCCGTTTCGCTTGCGGCGTATACGGTAATCTCCGTTACGGTATCGAACACATCAAAAAAAACGTATTGGTATTTCGCGTCCGTTCGGGTGCAGCCCGCGCCCGTGATAAGCGCGGCAATTATAAGCAGCGCGGCCAAAATGCGCTTCATTGCATACCCTCCGGCGCAAGGTTTAATTCAAACCAGTCGGTCAAATCCCGCCCTGCGGCGTCGCCGAACGCGGCTATAAGCTTTTCCTTTGTGCCTATGCCCATGTAATTGGCGTTATAGTATGTTTTAAGCCCTTCATAGAACGCGCCCGCGCCTATTTCGTCAACCAATTTTGCGTAAAAATCATGCCCGTAGGCGTATACCATAAAGAAGTAGTCCGCGCCCGCAAGCTCCTCAAGCGAGCCGTCCAGCCGCTTTGTGCGGCTGTATTCATGGCGCATGGCGTAGTAACGCTCCCTATCAAGCGCGTCCGCCGCCGCCTGCCCCGCATATCGGCGCAAAAAATCAAACCCAAGGTATTCAACAAGCGATTCGTCAAGCCACGGTGAATATACCTGGTCGCTCCCCACAACGCCGTAAAACCACTGGTGCGCCGTTTCGTGACCCATTACAAGCGCGCCCTCCGTTGATTTTGACGCTTTGAAGTACGCCTTGTTCACCATTATAAGCCCGGGGTATTCCATGCCGCCGTTTAGGTCAAAGGGCACAACGAAAATATCGCTGTAAGGATATTCGCCTATATTGTCGCTGAAAAAGTCTATCGCGCCTGCAACGCATTGCGCGCCGAACGCCGCGTGCGCCTTGCTCTGCCCCAGCGAATGAACCTTAACGCGGCCGCCGCGCGCCGCCGCCTCCGCCGCCGCGGCATTGGGTATGAGCGCAAACGCAAAATCCCTTACGCTCGGCGCGGCGATATAATATGTTTCGTAGGCGCGGCCCGAATCAAGGCTCATGCGCGTGCCCGTATGCGCAAGCGCGAATTTGGCGGGTATTTGCAGCGCAACCTTATAATCGGCAGCGCGGCTGTAAAAGCTGTCCCCCACCGGATAATAAGGCTCCGTGCGCCATGCGGAATTTTCATACATGGCGGCTATGGGCAATGCGTTGCCCAGCATATAGCCCGTGGAGTTCGCGCCGAAGCGGTCGCCCGTTTCGGGCAATGTCATATCAAAGCGCAGGAAAAGCTGAGTGCTTTCGTTGGGCGCAATTTCATTGGGCAGCGATATATTCAGTATGCCGCCGTTGCCGCTTAGCGTATATGCGGCGGCCTTACCGTCCGCGCCAACGGCGCCTATGCCCATGCAGTTGGCCTCAACGTCGTTTGCGTGCAGGCGCAGTACAACGCCGTAAAGCGTATCCCCGCTGCGGTTAACGTATGTAAGCCGCATTATGCCCCATATGCGGAGCCGCCTGCCCTCCTCCGCCGCGCGCATTGAAAATTCGTAAAGGTCGCGCGCGGGAGCATCGCCGCCCTCCGCCGCGGCAGGCACGGCAAAAGCCGCTGCGAATATAAACGCCGCGGCCAATGCAAAAAGCCTTAGTGCTGTGCTTATGCGCCTATGCTTACGCTTCACCTTGTTCCTTTCCAAATCATTTCATAGCTATGCAGCCGGAATAGATATAGCCGTATTGCCCGTTTACAAGGCAATAATACCATGCCCCGTCCATGCGTATAACGTTTACGTCCGTGCCCTGAGGATAGCTGCCTATTACGGGGAAATCCTTGCCCGCGCCGGAGCGCATGTTGGCTATTATGCCGCCGGCAATGCTCGCGTTTGCCCCGCCCTCAATAGGCGCCGCCGTGGGTGTAGGGGCTGAGGGCGTGAGCGTGCCGCCGCCGAACATTCCGCCGCCCGCTGCCGCGCCCGGGTTATACGCCCCGTTTGAAGGCTGCACCGCGGCATCATCAAGCACGGGGTATTCAATATCTTCGCTCTTTATAACGTAGCGCGTGCGCATGTAGCCGGATACGCCGTTATAGGAGCCGTACCACCAGCCCTTTTTGGGGTTTGCTTCAACGCGCACCTGTGCGCGCGCGGGAATTTGGATAAGCCTTGAGGAATCCGTATCCATGGCCTTGTATATATACGTTTTGCTCTTTGCGGTGTAAACGGTTTTTACAGGGGCGGCGGAATCGGGATAGGCCAGAAGGTATTCCGTTTTAACGTAGCCCAGCTTGCCGTTTGCCGTGCGCACCTTGCACCAATCCGATGCAAGCTGAAGCAGCATAACCTTATCCCCGCGCGAAAGGGTTGCGACGGTTGTGTCCTTGGTCCTTGAAAAGCCCGTGCGCAGGGGCGTGCCGTCGTATTTTATAACGGCGGGTATTTCCGCAGGATACGCGCGGTCGTCCTGAGGCTGCTTATAATCCGCATACGCGGGAATTTCGCGCTTCAGCCTTTTTACAAGCTCCGGATCGGCCGCCTTTTTGCGGTTTATAACGCAGGTTGTTCCCGGCGGGCAATTATAGTATATGAACTTAGCAACGTGCGGCAGCACCCTTACGCAGCCGTGGGACACGGCCTGCCCAAGCTTCCTGTAAGCCCCGCTTGACATTGAGGAAAGCTTTTTTGAATTGTACATGACGGAATGAATGTATATTCCGCGCACAACCTGCGTCCAATACTGCGCATACTGCCCGAACGCCACAAAGTAGCCGAAGCGCTCCTTCATGTCCCCAAGCCTGAATGTGCCCGCGCCGGTTTGATGCTCTGCATCGCCCGTTGTGCAAAGGCTTTGCAGCACTATGCGGCCGCCTATCTGCCCCTCGTAAACGGTTA
>CABSAH010000165.1 GCA_902475645.1 uncultured Christensenellaceae bacterium
TGCTGCGGCCTATTTCGCTGTTGGCGGATATCTCTATCATTTCCCGGGAAATAGAGAACTTGATTAGGTTGCTCTTGCTCTCCCGCGCCATGAGCGCAACGCGCTCTATGCCGTCAAGCAGCTCCTTGCGGTTCACGCGCACGCGGGTCATGTGCTCGGTGGGCAATATCTGCTTGTATTTTATGAAATCGCCCTCCATAAGGCGGGCTATTATGTTCACCTCGCCGCCCGTTGCGCTAAGATGAGTACGGCTGAACGTTATATCCGCCTTTTCGCCGTTGTCCGGCAGTATGCGCGCAACCTCGATGAGCGAACGCGCGGGCACTACTATTTCCTTTTCCTCGCTGCTTGTGTTGGCAATGGGCGCCGTGCGCAGGGCAAGGCGGTACCCGTCCAGCGCGATAAGGCGGAGCGAATCGCTGCCAAGCTCCATGAGCGCGCCCGTGAGTATAGGCTTTGTATCGTCCTGTGCGGCGGCGAATATGCAGCCGCGAACCATGCCCTTGAAATCGTCGGGATCTATTTTAATGGAAGTGTCGCTTTCAACCTCGTTCATGGAATGATATTCGCCCGCGTCGTCGCATTGAAGCGTTGTGCGGTATGCGCCGCTTATTATTTCGGCGGTGTTCTTTTTGTTTACGTCTATTGAAACGCTGTCCCCCGGCAGTCTTTTTGCCATTTCTGAAAACAGCCTGCCCGGCAGCACTGTTTCGCCCTCCCTTTCGATAAGGGCGTCTATGCTTGATTCTATCTGTATGTTAAGATCCGTGCAGCGCAGCAGAAGCTTCCTTTGCGAAGCCTGCATATAAACCCCCTCAAGCACCGATAATGTGCTCCTTGCGGGCAGGGCCTTTGTTACGGTTGAGAGCGCCGCGTTCAGCGCGTTTGTATCGACTATTATGCGCATATATCCAAACCTCCTCTTTTAATTGCAGCGGTAGCTTTTATCCACACGCCTTTTTAAGCGTGTCTATATATATTAACAGCAGCAGTAGCAGTAGCGTTGTACATTGTGTGGACAAGCTTTGTTTTTGGCTAAAACGCTGAAAAAGCGATGTTGGAAACCATGTGGATAAGCATGGTATAAAAGGAGCACCTTTCCACGCTGTTGACATTTTCCACGCTTTCAACATTTTGGCGCTGTGTAATCCACAGTATTTATCCACACTGTGTGGATAACTCTGTTGATGGATTTAATATGCCTTACTGCTTTTTAATCCTCTTTATAAGATCCTCCACCAAATCGGCAACCTGAGGATCGTTCTTAATATCCGTTTCAATGCGCTTGCAGGCGTTTATAACGGTTGAATGGTCCCTGCCGCCGAAGCTTGCGCCTATGGCCTTTAGGGGCTTGTTGGTAAGCTCCTTGCAAAGATACATCGCCATCTGCCTTGGATAGGTAACGTCCATTGAGCGGCGCTGTGAAAGCAAAGCTTCTATATCAATATCGTAATAATCGCTTACCACCTGCTGAACAAGCGGTATTGTGACGGGCGTATTATCATACCCCGCAACGATGTCCTTCAGCGCGGTTGCCGTAAGGCTCAAATCAATGGGCTTTTTTGTAAGCCTTGAAAACGCTATTACGCGGATGAGGGAGCCTTCAAGCTGGCGTATGTTTGAATTTACCTTTTCGGCAATGAAGTTGAGCACATCCTCGCCCACGTCTATCTGCTCGCTCTGCGCCTTGCGCTTTAATATGGCAACGCGGGTTTCAAGGTCGGGCGGCTGAATGTCCGCCACAAGTCCGCCCTCGAAGCGGGAAACGAGCCTGTCCTCCAAATTTATAAGGTCCTTGGGCGGCTTATCGGAGCTTATTATAATCTGCTTGCCGTAGGTATGCAGCGCGTTGAAGGTATTGAAGAATTCCTCCTGCGTCCTGTCCTTGGCTATGAGGAATTGTATATCGTCAATTATAAGCACGTCCGCCGTGCGGTACTTGTTGCGGAACTGCACGCGGCTGTTTTCCTGAATGGATTGAATAAGGTCGTTTGTAAAGGTTTCGGTGGTAATATATACTATGCGCGCGGAAGGATTGTTTTTAAGTATCCTGTGGCCTATTGCATGCATAAGATGGGTTTTGCCCAGGCCCACGCCGCCGTATATAAAAAGCGGGTTATATGCCTTGCCCGGCTCATCCGCAACGGCCTGCGCCGCGGCATGGGCAAAGTTGTTGCTGTTGCCGACAACAAAGCTTTCAAACGTATATTTTGGGTTAAGGTAATAATCGCTCCCCGCTACGGGCCTATCCTCGCGGTATTCGTTATAAAGGGGAAGCTCGGATTCGTCTATAAAGCGGACGAGATAGGAGCCGGAGGTTGCGCGGTTAATGCAGTCCGTAAGGGTTTGGGTATATATGCTTTTAAGCGTGTTCTTGGTTGCGGGGTCGCTCACCTGAAGCACAAGCGTATTGTCCTTAATGCATATGGGGGTCATTGTGGCTACCCAGGTATTATAGCTCAACGGGGTCATTGACCTTCTTATATCTTCCAATGAATTCTGCCAAACGGACGAAGCTGACAACATTATAAATAATACCTCCCACGGCGCGGACCCTGTTTTAAGGGATCTGGTTAAATAAGTACAAAAATGATACCTTCTTTATAATAGCAAAACGCCGTCCCTCTTGCAAGGGGCAATGCTTTGGGCTTGTAGAAGGTGCGGGAGGGATACAACAATATGTTGTAGAGCGGCGAAAATAAAGTGGAAACAAGCATATTTCCTTGACAGAGGGCTTGCTTTTCTTATATAATCGTATACCGATGGATAATAATGCTCAACTGCCGTACCATGCCCAACGGCAAGGCCGGCCGCGCCGGGCGGCGACAGCCCGGTATAGCTTATCAAAAAAGAAGGCATAATTCTCAGCGGCCTTGTAAGCGGGGCGGGAACGGCATTATATAACACATTAGGGAAAGAGGTGCAAAAAAAATGCTTGGTACATTCCAGCCTAAGAAAAGGCAGCGCAAAAAGGTTCACGGCTTCCGTCAGCGCATGAAGACCCGCAACGGCCGCAACGTGCTTGCCCGCCGCCGCAACAAGGGCCGCAAGGTTCTTTCCGCCTGATAAAGGGAAAAAAATTCAAAGCAAAGGCGCATTCATATGCGCTGATGGGCCGCGCGGCATTAAGCTGATAAAGCCTATGCACGCGGCCCCGCAAAGGGGAAAAACAAAAATAAGGTGAAACGCTGTTATTCATTGAAGCGGAACAAGGAATTCCGCTATGTATACCGCAGGGGAAATTCCAAGGCGAACGAGCTGATGGTCGTTATATTCACAAAGAACAGAACGCCCGCGCTTAAACACATTGGCTTTTCCGTAAGCAAAAAACTGGGCAACAGCGTATGTCGCAGCCGGGTAAAAAGGCGGCTGAGGAGCGCATTCGATACGGTCTTTGGCGAAATAAAGCCGGGCTATAACATTATTGTTATAGCGCGCGCGCCCATACTCGATGCGGACTTTTCCGATATATGCGCCGCGGCGCGCAGCCTTCTGCGCCGGGGCGATTTGTTGAAGAAAGAAGAAAATAAAGCGTGAAGCGTTTGCTTTTAACGCTTATAGAAGGATACCAGCGGTGGATATCGCCGCTGCGTCCTCCCTGCTGCCGCTATATCCCCTCGTGCTCGGCTTATGCAAAGCAAGCCATAAGCCGTTTCGGCGCGCTGAAGGGCGGCCTGCTTGCGCTGTGGCGCATAATGCGCTGCAACCCGTTTTCGCGGGGCGGGTACGATCCCGTTCCGGAGGAGTTCCGCTTTGGCCCAAGGCGCCATGCATCCGGCATGGATAAGGACGGGGCCGATAGAATACAAAGCGAAGAA
>CABSAH010000166.1 GCA_902475645.1 uncultured Christensenellaceae bacterium
TATGTGCATGGCGATGACGACCTGCTGCGCGCAACGCTAAATATAGACCGAATACAGCTTGAATTGCAGCGCGTGACCGAGGAAAACGCAATAGAATACGGCCTTGTTATACCTGTGTGGAACTTTTACGGCGAATACGTCAGCGAATATGAGTGGGCAACATTTTCTTCAAAACCCCCATACGATTTGCCGGGCGCGCTCCTTACAATAAACGCCGTGGACGGCAGCGTTATAGACCCGCAGAAGGGGTATTGATTTCCCAACAACCTGAGCGGAATTACAATTTGTTTACACTTTGATGCGGCTTTGCTAACGCCAAATGCGATATAATAAATCAACTATCGCAAGGGGGTAAGCGCATGAGCCGCATTTTTGTTATAGAGGACGAGGAAGCCATAAACAAGCTTATTTGCACAAGCCTTACCGTGGCGGGTTACGAAACCGTTCCCGCCTATGACGGAAACGAGGCGCTCGCAAGGCTGCGCGATTTTGAACGGTTCGATCTTGCGCTTGTGGACATTATGCTGCCGGAGGTGGACGGCTTCGCCCTGCTGCCGCATCTTAGGGAGCGCGGCATTCCGGTTATATACCTGACCGCAAAAAACGACATCGAATCCAAGGTACAGGGCTTAAAATCCGGTGCTGAGGATTACATAGTAAAGCCGTTTGAAATACTTGAACTCATAGTCCGCATGGACAAGGTGCTTGAACGCACGGGCGGCGCAAGCAAGCTTTTGCGCGCAGGCGACATTGAGCTTCGCACAGACGAGCGCGCGGTATACCGCAACGGTGAAGCTTTGCCCCTAAAGCCGCTTGAATTCGAGCTTTTGACATTATTTATTAAGAATAAGAACATTGCCCTCTCCCGCGAGCGTATAATAGCAGCGGTGTGGGGCGGCGATTATTTCGGCGAAAGCCGCACGGTGGACGTGCATGTTGCTCAGCTAAGAAAAAAGACGGGGCTTACAATAGCATCCCTGCCGAAGATAGGCTATCGGCTGGAGGATTGAGCGGATGAAGATACGGGTTAAGCTTGCGCTTCTTGCCGTTTCCCTATGCGCCCTTGCCATAGCCGCGTGCTGCACCGTGCTTATAATATCGGCCAACGGCAACAGCGTAAATACCGCTATTGACGGTGCGCTGTCCGAACAGCATTTGCTTGTGCAGTCCTTTCAAAGCGCCCTCCGCAACACATATGAGGACGGCCTATCGGATACCACGCAGCAAAGCCTTGGTAAATATCTGTTCCGCCAGTATTCCTCCGGGTCATTGAGCCGTTCGCAATACGCCATGCGCAAAGACGGCGAATATCTGCATAACGGCAGCGAGCTTGACCCTGCCGACATACTGACCGATGCAAAGACCCGTTCGGGCAACGGCACGGAGGTTAAATATACGATAGTTATGCATGATGACGGGCGGCATATAGTTGTGGGTTCCGCAAACATTATCAACGGCGGCGTATACGATATATATTTAGTAAAAAACATAGAGCAGGTTTACAGCAGCAATGCAAGCCTTACCGCAAAGCTTGCCGCAGTAAGCCTTGGCTTGGTGCTGCTTACGGCGGCGGTGCTTGCGTATTCCGTGTTCCGTGTGCTTAGGCCGCTTAAAGCGCTTCAGGGCAGCGCCGCCGCGATTGCGCACGGCGATTATCAAAGCCGCATTCCCGTTAAGGGCAAGGACGAGATAGCTGCGCTTTCCGTAAGCTTTAACGCAATGGCGGAGGCGGTTGAAAAGCACGTTGCGGAAATAAACGACGTTGCCGAGGCGCGTAAGCTACTGCTTGCGGCGCTCACGCACGAGCTTAAAACGCCCATGACGGCCATAATAGGCTATTCCGAGGCGCTGATGAAAACCCGCCTGACCCAAGAGCAGCGCGAGGAAGCGGCGGCATACATAAACGCCGAGTGTTCCCGCATTGAGCGGCTTTCGCAAAAGCTTATGCAGCTTATAGCATTGGACGGCGGCAGCGGCATAACCATTGCGCCAACGCCTGTAACGGAGCTGTTTGAAAGCGTGGAAAAGACGCTGCTGCCTATTGCCGAGCGGGACGGCGTGACGCTTGATATGGCCTATGGAAGCGAAACGCTGAGCATGGACGCCGACCTTATGGCAAGCGTGCTGATAAACCTTTTTGACAATGCCCGCAAAGCGCGCGCGAAGCATGTGCATATCGTATGCAGCGGCGGCCTTATAAGCGTTACGGACGACGGCTGCGGTATACCCGCCGATTCCGTAAAGCGCATAACGGAGCCGTTTTACATGGTAGATAAATCCCGTTCAAGGAAGGCGGGCGGCGTTGGGCTCGGTCTTGCGCTGGTGAAGCGCATAGTGGCGATGCACGGCGGAAAGCTCAGCATACTCAGCCAGATAGAGCTTGGAACCTGCGTTGAAATAGAACTTCCCCAATAAATTACACTTTGAAAACATATTGCTGAATACTTGAAAACACGCTTTCGTGTACTATAAAAGCATCTTAAAAAGGGATGTGATAAAATGAAAAAGATTATAATCGCGCTGCTTGCCGCACTTCTACTCCTCTCCGCCTGCCAACCCACGCCCGAGGCGGCGGTTGTGGTGCGGAAGGACTTTGGCCAACTAACAGAGAAGGCAAAATTGGACGAGAGCCATGTTCCGGACTTATTGCTGTCAGAAAGCCTTAAAGCACCCAAAACCCTGCACAAAGCATTAGAAAACAAACAGGGAAACGTAAAAGTATATATTGAAGCGGATGTTACCGTGCCGGATGCTAAGGGGCTGCCCATGATACGTGTCGGTCACGGTTCCTTCACGCGGGATGATATGCGGCGCTTTGCGGATGTTCTGTTTAATGGGGCAATGCCGCTTGATCCCAATAACAAGAAATACACGAAGTCAATGATTCAGGAATCTATCGACCAGCTTATAAAGATGCGCGAAAGCGGGGATCTCGATATGAAATACGAATCGGTTGAGCAGGTTGACGCGGACATAGCCGAGCTTATGGCAAAGCTCGAAACTGCGCCGGATACCATGGACGTAGCGGAGCATGACTTCCGGCAAAAGTTTCCCTTTTCCCTCCAAGCCACCGAAGACTTTGCCGCAATATCCGATCTGTTTTGTCAGGAACAGGTAATAGAATACTGCAAAAACATGAACAGATATGCCGCCATGTCCTTGGTATTGGTAGGCACGCCCGATTCTTCGCCATTGCTCAATATAAAATCGGATTTATCAGCGGAAACAGGCTATACGCCCGAAGAAGCATATGCACTTGCAATGCAAACGGCGAACAGACTGAATATAACGGATTTGGCCTGCACCGGACAACGGGCATATTTCCTCACCGAGGGCGGCTTTGGAGTATATGAGTTTATGTTCACGCGAATGGTCAACAATATACCCGTTACCTTTACAAACGATACCGGCAACCAGTTTAATCCAAACAGCGTACACGTTCCGTGGGAATATGAAATGCTCAGGCTGTTTATTGACGAAACCGGAGTTTGCTACCTGAAATACGCCTCCCCGTATGCCATAGAAGAAACCGTTTCGGAGCAGGTCAATATGCTGTCCTTTGACGAGGTGTCGCAGATTGCGGAGCTCATGCTGCCCATTGTAAACGATCGATTCACCGACTACAACATAACAATAAATATCAACAGCGTCAAACTGGGGTTTATGCGTATCGTAGAGGAAGGCTACCCGAATTCCGGTCTGCTGGTTCCCGTTTGGGACTTTATGGGAACCTGTACGCGGCAGCATAGCGGCAGGGGAACAACCGATAAAGCCGATGACCCATACACAAGTTATCTCACCATCAACGCCAT
>CABSAH010000167.1 GCA_902475645.1 uncultured Christensenellaceae bacterium
CTAATCGTCTAAGCATAGCTTTTCCTCCCAATCCGCGCCTATGTTCTGGGCAAAGCGGGCTATTACCTTGGCGCAGTTTTTAAGCGTGGTAAGCGATATTTCCTCAACGCTTGTGTGCATATACCTAAGCGGCAGCGAAATAAGGCCCGTTGCCACGCCGCCCATCTGTATCTGGGTATCCCATGCGTCGGTTCCGGTATGCGCGGGGGCAACATCGTAATCCCACGGTATGTTCTGCTCATCCGCAGCCTCGGTTATCATTTTGAACATCTTGGGGTGTATGTTCGGGCCGCAGGTTATTGAAACCTTGCCTATGTCTATTGCGTCGAACGGCTTTATGCCCGGCGTGGGCGCATGGCAAACGTCCATGGCAATGGCCATATCGGGCTTTACGTTCCATACGCTGGCGCGCGCGCCGCCGCCGCCGCTTTCCTCCTGCACCGTGGAGCAGAACACGACCTGGCAGTCAAGCTTTGATTTTTTCAGCAGATCCATCGCCTCAAGCATAACGGTTATGCAGGCGCGGTCGTCAAACGTTTTGCCGGCCACTATGTTGTTCTTCAGCTTCATGGGCGGCAGCAGGTTAAACGTTACATTGTCGCCCACGCGCACAAGCTCGTTCACTTCATCCGCATCAAGACCCGTATCGCACACCATATCGTCTATTGAATACGGCTTGGCGTCATCGCCCGCCTGCTGAAGGTGCGGCGGAATTGCGCCCATAACTGCGTGGAGCACCCTTTTGCCGTGTACAAGCACCTCGCTGCCGGGCAGCACGCGCGGGTCAACGCCCGAAACCGAGCGAATACGGAGCAGGCCGTCCTTTTCAATGTCGGTCACCATCATGCCGACCTCGTCCATATGCGCCTGAACCAGCAGCACGGGGCCGTGGTCGCCTATACGCGCATATGTGTTGCCCATGGGATCGATGAATATATCGTCCGTATAGGCCTTGTAGTATCCCTTGACAACCTCGGACACGGCAACCTCGTTGCCCGTTACGCCCGGCGCGGTGGTCAAAGCGGATAGCGCCTCAAATACATCCATAAGCGTGTCTCCTTTTTTCTTATTTTATATATCTCTCAAGCCCGTCGGCTTAGCCCACGGTGTCCTTTATTACCCTAAGCGCGTTAAGGTGGGTTATCTTGTCCACCTCGTCCGCTGTGAAGCAGCGGTTCAGCGCTTCCTCTATCATGCCAAGCCCCTCTACACCGCCGAACTCAAGCGTGCTGCTTATGCCGTCAAAATCGCTGCCGAGCGCAACTATGTCCACGCCCGCCTTATCGGCCATGTAACGCGCATGGCGCGCTATATCGGCGCAGTAGGTATAACGGGTTCCGTCCACAAGGAAGTCGGCAGCGTAGTTCATGCCGACAATGCCGCCCTTATCCGCAATGGCGCGCAGCATATCGTCCGTAAGGTTGCGCATAACGGGGCAAAGCTCCCTTGCGTTGGAATGGGAGGCGGTGAAGGGCTTTGTGGAGTATTTTACAACGTCCCAGAAGCCGCCGTCGCTAAGATGGGCGGTGTCTATTATAATGCCAAGCTCGTTCATGCGCCTTACGGCCTCTATGCCGAAGGGCTTTAGCCCCGCATCGGGCTCAAGGCAGTTGGGGCAGCCAAGCGTATTCACCTGATTATGGGTAAGGGTTATAAGCCTTACGCCGCGGCGGTACATTTCGTCCAGCCGCTCTATTTTGCCGTTAAGCGGTTCGCCGTTTTCAATCGTCATCATGGAGGACATTATGCCGTCCGCCATGTTCTTTTCAATGTCCGCATATTTACCGACGGGGCGGATAAGGTCCGTGTTGGCGGCTATCTGACGGTCGTAGCAATCGGCTGCATCGTTGAAGAAATCCCACTCGTCGGCTTCGCCGGTGGTGCTTGCTATCCGCTTCATGGGCGGGATATACAGCGCAAAGCATTGCAGCAGGCAGCCTGCCTCCTTCATACGAAGCAGGTCAAGCATGCCGGTGGGGTTGGAGCGCAGGTTTTTGCTGTCCTCGTTCCCCATGACCTCGCATACTACGGTATCGCAGTGCAGGTCTATAAAACGCATTTTGGTCATATTATTTATCCTCCGTTTCCCGCGCTACTGCCGCGCGAAAATCATCCATTGTTTTGCTGTGGAATTTCCACCAGTGCTCAGGGTCGTGATGCCCGCTTGCCGTGCCGCGAAGGAACCCCTCGTGATGGCTTATTATTTCGCTTATCTCTATTGTTGGATACAGACGAATAAGATGGGCGCAAAGCTGCACGGCATTGCTCCACAGCCTGTCAAAATACGGCTGAAAGCGTGCCGTATCGTAATCCGCAATGTCAAATTCGCCGGTATACATGATTCCCGCCGGCTCGCACAGCTCAATGCCTATATGGTCGTTGTTGTCCGTGCCGCCCGCGTGCCAGCCGCGCATTGTCCACGGCAGGTACTGCATAACCGTTTCATCGTCTGCAAAGGCGTGAACGCAAACCTCGCGCCCGCCCTGCTCGCTTGCGGGCTTGTTCCAAAGCTCGTACCATACGCCCGCACGCATACCGGGCTCGGCGGTGCTGTGTATGGTTATGCCGCGGGGAACGATGGAGCGCCCTGCCTTGAAGCAGTCGTTTTCGCTCATGGGCTTGGTGATAATGTTCAGCATATTTCCTCCGTATAAGATAGAATCGGTGTCTGCGTAGTCCGAATTGATTATACTACATATTTTATAAGAATAAAAGTGTCTCAAAGCGCATATAACCGCGTTAAAAGCAATAGAAAAGTGGATTAATATATGATATAATCGATTTTATGAACAGGAAACAGATACAAAGTAACTTGATGTTGGTACTGGTTGCGCTCATATGGGGCACGGCATTCGTGTTTCAGGCAATGGGCGGCGATTCCATGAGCGCGTATGCATTCAATGCGCTTAGGTCACTTGCGGCGGGCATTGCGCTGCTGCCGCTTATTGCGTTCAACAGCGCCAAGCGCAGGAAAAGCGGCCACGCGGCCGAAACAAATCCCAAGGATAGGCGCACGCTTATGGTGGGCGGCATTGTTGTGGGCGCGGCGCTTGCGGTGGCAAGCGCGTTGCAGCAGCTCGGCATAGGGTTCACCACGGTGGGCAAGGCGGGCTTTATAACGGCAATGTACATTGTGTTCGTGCCGGTGTTTGGCATATTCAGGCGGCGCAAGCTGCCCGCAACGGTATGGATAAGCGTTGCAATGGGCGTTGTGGGGCTGTACTTTTTGTCCATGAACGGCAGCTTTACGCTGCAAAAGGGGGACGCGCTAATACTCTGCTGCGCGTTCGGATACACCGCGCACATACTGCTGATAGACCATTTTTCGCCAAGGGTTGACGGCATTAAGATGAGCTGCATACAGTTTTTCGTATGCGCGGCGCTTTCGGCGGTATTCATGCTTATAGACGGGGAAATACCCTCGTGGCAGGCAATAGGCGAGGCTGTAATACCCATTCTTTACACGGGCGTAATGTCCAGCGGCGTAGGCTACACGCTGCAAATAATAGCCCAAAGGAATACGGAGCCTGCGGTGGCTTCGCTGCTGATGAGCCTTGAAAGCGTGTTTGCGGCGCTTGCGGGCTGGGTGCTGCTGAACCAGAAATTCTCAGGCCGTGAGATTTTGGGCTGCGTAATAATGTTTGCGGCAATAGTGCTTGCCCAGCTGCCCGACCTTATAGCCGCGGCAAGGAAGAAAAAAAGCAAGGCCGCATAGGAGGAGTAGCACAGAATTTCGGCCAACCCCCAGTCAATTCATCATCGCTTAATGAACCTCCCCAATAGAATAGGGGAGGTTTTTGGTATTG
>CABSAH010000168.1 GCA_902475645.1 uncultured Christensenellaceae bacterium
ATAAGCACGGGCGTTGTGCAGTGCGACGAAAACGCGCCCGCAAGCAGCCCCGCCATAAACGTTGCGCCGTAGCCCTTGTTCGGCTTGGCCTTTATCGTGGTTTCCGGTATCAGCTCGAATACGCCGAACATTTGAAGCGCCATGGCTATAAGCAGCAGCGCCAGCGCAAGGTGCAGCCACGGCCCAAGCCCGTTCAGCAGACTGCCCAAAAGCGACGCCGCAAAGCCCAGCACCGTGAAGGTGAGCATGGAGCCTAAGGCAAACACGAGCGAAAGCCTGAACGCCTTTTTCGGCTCATGCTCGTTAAGCCCGCCCACGCAGCCGAGTATGAGCGGAATTGTTGAAAGGGAACAGGGGGTAAGGCTTGTAAGCAAACCGGCCGCAAGCGCAAGCAGCGGCGCAAGCCAAAGATTATCGCCCACAAGCCCGGAAAGCGCCATTATAATATCGTTCATCCGTTGATTACCTGATTTCTTTACTGTATTATAGGTGCGGCGCGCCCATAGCTGAATGGTAACGCATAGCGCGCGGCAAAGCAAGGGCTAATTTGCGCGAAACGGGGAATATTTGATGCGTTTCTCCCAAAAATCATTTGTTTTTGAGCAAAAGCGGGGTTGTATCTTTATTTTTTGCGTGTTATAATGTGTTGCTAACGTGCTTCTTGCGCCGCGTGAGTGCGGCGCCATAAGACCATAAGGAGGTGAAAAGCGTGAATAAGTACGAAGCCATGTATGTCATCACGCCGGAAGTTGAGGATGAGGCCGTAAAAGGCATAATCGAAAAATACACCGGCATAATCACTGCCAACGGCGGTGAAATCGAAAAGGTAGACGAATGGGGCCGCCGTCGTTTGGCATATCCCATCAACTACAAGACCGAAGGCTATTATGTGCTGACTACGTTTGCGGCTGCGAGCGAACTCCCCAGGGAGCTTGAGCGTAACCTGAACAACGATGAAAGCATTCTCCGTTTTCTCGTCGTTCGTCAGAACGGCTGAAAACCGGTTGTAAAAGAAAGGTCGTAACGCAATGAACAAAGTCATACTGATTGGAAACTTGACCAGGGATCCCGAAATGCGGCAGACCACCAACGGCACCAACGTTTGCACGCTGAGCATTGCCGTGAACCGCCGCTTTAAGGATAAAACCACCGGCGAAGCCGTGGCGGACTTTTTTAACGTTATAGTGTGGCGTCAGCTTGCGGAGATATGCGGCAGGTATCTTGCCAAGGGCCGCAAGGTCTGCGTGGTGGGCGAGCTTCAGAATCGCTCCTACGACGCTAAGGACGGTACCAAGCGTTATGTGACCGAAATAGTCGCGGAGGATGTGGAATTCCTCACCCCGCGCGATAGGGACGCTTCCGGCGCAGGCGATTACGCCCCGCGTAACGATAGGCCCGCACCCCAGGCTCCCGACGGATTTATGGACATTGACGACGACGCGCTGCCGTTTTAAGCCGCAGCCGCCGTTAAGGATTTGAAAGGAGATACTTCATCATGGAAGAGCGTAGGACCATGAAGCCCCGTCCCCGCAAGGGCCGCCGTAAGGTTTGTGCCTTCTGCGCCGACAAGGTGGAACATATAGATTACAAGGACGTTAACCGCCTTCGTAAGTTCACCACCGAGCGCGGCAAGATAATGCCCCGCAGGATGAGCGGCGTATGCGCAAAGCATCAGCGCGAGCTGGCCGTTGCCATCAAGCGTTCCCGCCAGGTCGCCCTTATGCCGTACGTTGCGGACTAAGGCAAGCCACAAGGGAAACAACATAACAAACATCAACCAAGCGAAGAGCGTTAGTAACGGCCGTCCATGTGGGCGGCCGATTTTGCTTAAATTATAAAAGGCGGCAGCAATGATTAAAATAGACATCCCCGGCAGGGAAGCGATTGAGATTGAGCATATTGTGCTGGACTACAACGGCACCGTTGCGCTGGACGGGCGGCTTATGGCGGGCGCGGCGGAACGGATGGAAAAGCTCGGCCAACTGGCGCGCATACATGTGCTTACCGCGGATACATACGGCACGGTGCAGGCGCAGTGCGCGGGGCTTAGCATAGAGCTAAAGACGTTCCCGCAGGCAAACGCCGCCGAGCGCAAGGCGGAAATAGTGCGCGCGCTATGCGGCGGCACGGCCTGCATAGGCAACGGATTGAACGACATAGGCATGTTCGATGCTGCGGATTTATCCATAGCCGTAATGGACGGCGAGGGCGTGTGCGCCGCGCTTATAAGCCATGCGGACGTGCTTGTGCGCAGCGCGGAGGAAGGACTTGACCTGCTGCTCAAGCCCGACAGGCTCAGGGCAACGCTTAGAACCTGAGCATAAGGCACGGCAAACCCCGCCCTGCTTGAAACGCGCAAGGTTTTTACGGGTGAAGCCGAAAAAGTGTGCAAAAATCAAAAGTTTTTACGGGTAGAACCGAAAAAGTGTGCCGAAATCGGAAGCTTTTACGGGTGTAACCCAAAAGTATGTCGAAATCAGAGATTTTTGCGGGTGTAACCGAAAAAGTATGTAGAAATCGGAAGTTTTTGCTGGTGTAACCGAAAAACTTATTGAAGCCATCGGCTTTTTCTGGTATCATTCGTAAAAAAGGGGGGTGGCAGCATGATATTCAGACCGGATTATATAAGGGCGATTGAGCCGTTTATAGACAAGCCGCTTGTAAAGATATTGGCAGGCGTTCGCCGCTGCGGAAAATCAACAATATTTGAGATGCTTAAAGCCGAATTGATTGACCGTGGGACGGAGGAAGCGCGAATAATCCACCGCTCATATACCGATATGGATATGCCCGAAAACATCACCGCCAAGGAAATGTACGCCGAGCTTACAGCCGCAATGCGGGGCAAGGGCCGCTGCTATTTGCTGCTGGACGAGATACAGGAAATAAAGGGCTGGGAAAAGGCCGTGAACAGCCTATTGGAAAACACGGATGCGGACATATATGTTACGGGGTCTAATTCAAAGCTTATGTCGAGCGAGATATCAACGTATCTTACCGGACGATATGTAACAATACCCGTATATACGCTTTCGTTTAAGGAATATATTCAATTCAAGGCGGAGAGCGGGCGCGGCGGCAGGGAATTGCTGAACGAGTACATACGCTTTGGCGGGTTCCCTATAACGGCGATAGCCGAATACGAGGCGGATCAGGCGTATCAGATAGTGAACGGAATATATTATACCGTTGTTTCGCGCGATATTGTAAAGCGCCACCGCATAGCAAAGCAGGAGCTTTTTGACAGGGTTGTAAAATACATAATAGAAAACGTAGGCAAAACGTTTTCGGCCAATTCGATATCCGTCTTTTTGAAAAGCGAGCATCGCAGCGCCTCCGTGGAAAGCATATATAATTATATACGCTGGCTTGAACAGGCGTTTATAGTTTATCCGTGCAAGCGATATGACCTTCAGGGCAAAAGCATACTTAAAACGCAGGAGAAGTATTTTCTTGCCGATATGTCGCTGAAATACGCGCTGCTCGGGTACAACCGAAAAATGCTGGACGGGGCGATAGAAAACATTGTTTTTCTTGAGCTGAAGCGGCGCGGATACGATGTGTACATAGGCAAAAACGGGACTAAGGAAATAGACTTTGTTGCCGACAAACGGGGAGAGCGAATATATGTTCAGGTATGCGTAAGGCTGCCCGAAAATTCCAACCGTGAAACGGGCAACCTTATGGAGATAGCGGATAATTACCCCAAATATGTGGTTACGCTCAACGATTTGGATACGGGCATAGAGAACGGCATAAAGGTAGTTCACCTTTACGATTTTCTTACGGC
>CABSAH010000169.1 GCA_902475645.1 uncultured Christensenellaceae bacterium
GGCCACGGCTTCGGCCTTGTAAGGGTGGATACGATTGTTGAACGCCTTGGCGGGTACCTGAGCCGGAACAGCGAGGACGGCGCCTTTACCACGGAAATATTGATTCCGCAGGAGTAATATGCATTTCGTCACCCGATTTTAACGGTTCGTCCCCCAAATGCGCCGCACATGGCGCATTCATGCTATTATATGCAAAACAAAAACGAAAGGGGTGCTGCATCCGCAATGGAAGCCAAAGCCAAAACCAAACCCAAATACAATATGTGGCAGAACACATGGTATATGGTGCAAACGGCATGGGCAACGTATAAGCCGGTGGTGCTCATGTGCATTGCGCTTGCGGTGTTAGGCGCGGCATATGCAGTGGCGGAAATGCTTATAACGCCGATAATACTTGGTAAAATAGAATCCGCCGCGGCGGTGGGCGAGCTGATTGCCGCAATAGCCGCCTGCATGGGCGTGCTGCTTGTGTTGCGCGCGGGTCGGACTTATGTGGACGCAAACACGCTTTTTGGCCGCATAGAAACGCGAGCCGCCATAATGAACCGCATTGCACTAAAGACGGCGGCAACATCGTATTCCAATATGCTCGATACCCGCTTTATTGAGCATATGAACAATGCCTACCGCGTTGTTTCAAGCAACAGCCAAGCTACGGAGGCCATATGGAGAACATGGACGGATATACTGACCAATGTTATAGGCTTTGCGGTATATATTCTTCTGCTGCTTGAGCTTGACGCATGGCTTGTGCTGCTTGTTGCGGCAACGGCGGCAGTGAGCTACTTTGCATCAAAGCACATAAACGAATGGGGCTACCGACACCGCAAGGAGCGCATGGAATACAACGAAAAGCTTGAATATATAAACAGCGTTGCCATAGAGCGGAGCTACGCCAAGGATATTCGCATGTTCGGCCTTGCCAACTGGATAGAGGAGCTGTACGTTAAAACGCTGGGGCTGTACCGTGCGTTTGCCGTAAGGCAGGGAAGGGTGCAGATATGGGGCAACGTGATAGACATTGCGCTTACGTTTTTGCGCAACGGCGCGGCCTATGCCTACCTTATATGGTACACGCTTGAGCATGGCCTTGGCGCGGCGCAGTTCCTGCTCTATTTCGGCGCGGTAAGCGGCTTTGCCCAATGGGTAACGGGCATACTGGATAAATTCGGCACGCTGCATAGGCAAAGCCTTGATATAAGCGAGCTGCGCGATTACCTTGAATGGGAGGAGCCCTTTGACCTTGAAGGCGGGGAGCGCATTGAAAAGCGCAGCGATATGCCCTGCGAAATACGGCTTGAAAACGTGCGCTATCGCTACATCGGGGCGGAGAAGGACACCATAAAGGGCCTTGATTTGACCATTCACGCGGGCGAAAAGCTTGCAATAGTCGGCCTTAACGGCGCGGGCAAAACAACGCTTGTTAAGCTTATATGCGGCTTCCTTGACCCGATAAGCGGCAGGGTGCTGTTCAACGGCAAGGACGTTAAAACGCTGAACAGGCGGGATTATTACGCGCTGTTTTCGGCGGTGTTCCAGCAGTTTTCGCTGCTTGATACAAACATAATAGAAAACATTGCCCAAAGGATAGACGGCATAGACGAGCGGCGCGCGTGGGACTGCGCCGAAAAGGCCGGCCTTACTGAAAAGATAAAGTCATTGCCGAAGGGCATGTATACCCACTTTGGCCGCAGCGTATATGAGGACGGGGCGGAGCTTTCCGGCGGCGAAACGCAGCGGCTGATGCTTGCGCGGGCGCTGTATAAGGACGGGCCTATAATAGCGCTTGATGAGCCCACGGCGGCGCTTGACCCCATTGCCGAAAACGATATATATCAAAAATACAGCAGCATGACGCAGGGCAGAACGTCGCTTTTCATATCGCACCGCCTTGCATCAACAAGATTCTGCGACAGGATAATAATGCTGAAGGATGGCTGCATAAGCGAGGAAGGCACGCATGAGGAGCTTATGCGCCGCGGCGGGGAATACGCCAAGCTGTTTGCCGTGCAAAGCAAGTATTATCGGGAAGGAGGGCGCGAATATGGAAGCGAAAACCGAGAATAAATCATTTATACGGGCATGGAGGCTGAACATGCGGGCGTTGAAGCTGCTGCATGGCGAAATGCCGGGCTGGTTTACGGCAACGATACTTAACGGGCTGCTCACGGCCGCCGCGCCGTATGCCGTAATATGGTTCTCCGCACGGCTGATTGCCGAGCTTTGCGGCGGGCGGGACGTAAACGTGCTGACGCGCTATGTTATATTGATATTGGCAAGCTCCGCGCTGCTTATGCTGCTAAAGGCCATGGCGTCGCGCCGGGTGGAAGCGGAGGATGAAACAAAATATTTCGGCGTGCGGAACATATTCATAAAGAAGATGCTGAGCATGGACTTTGTGGATGCGGACAGCCAGCATGTGTTTGACCTTAGATCGGGAATAGAACAGAACGAAAACTATTCCATGCTCGGCCTGCCGCGGGCGTTTGAGATATTTCAGGAGTCCGTTGAAGCCGGCTTCAAAATAATTGGCGGCGTTGCGCTTACGGTAAGCCTTTTTGCAAGCAGAATACCCGATAATTCAAAGGGGCTTATTATGCTTAACAGCCCCGTTGCCGCGGCAATGATGCTTGCGCTGCTGATAGGCGCGGCAATAGCTGCGCCTGCGTGCTACAATAGGGCCGATAGGTTCTTTAGCGATTATGCGCCGACGGCAACGCTCGGCAACCGTATTTTCAGCTTTTTCGGCTTTATTGCAAGGCTGCCGAACAGGCGGGCGGATATGCGCATGTATGCCCAGCAGCAAAATGTGTGCGGCCCGTATTTGAAGAATACAAACATGTTCGGCGTAAGGTCCGGCCTTGCAAAGGATGCAAAGGGCAAAATGGGCGCGTTCTATGTGCTTTCCGCCTGCATTGCGGTGCTGCTCAACGGCGCGGTATATCTGTTCGTGTGCCTTAAAGCCTACGGCGGGGCGTTCGGCCTTGGCGAGGTTACGCAGTACATCGGCGCAATAACGGCGCTGTTCGGCGGGTTAAACCAGCTCATAGAGCAGCTCGGCAAGCTTAATGTGAACGCGGCCTTCCTTGAAAAGGTGGGCGAATTGCTGGATACGCCCAATACAATGTATAAGGGCAGCCTTACAACCGAAAAGCGCAGCGACAGGAAATACAGCGTGGAATTCCGCAACGTTTCCTTCAGGTATCCAGGCAGCGACGCCTATGCGCTCAAAAACATGAACATAAGGTTCCGCGTGGGCAGCCGCCTTGCGGTTGTGGGCATGAACGGCAGCGGCAAAACAACGTTCATAAAGCTGCTGTGCCGCCTATACGACCCCACGGAGGGCGAAATACTGCTCAACGGCATAGATATTCGCAAATACCGCTACGATGAATATATGAACATATTCTCCGTTGTGTTTCAGGACTTTAAGCTTTTTGCCCTGCCGCTTGGCCAAAACGTTGCAGCAGGCAACACATATGATGAAAAGCGCGTTACGGACTGCCTTATAAAGGCGGGCTTTGGGGAAAGGCTGAAAACGCTTGAAAAGGGGGTTGATACATATTTGTATAAGCAGCTTGATAAGGACGGCGTGGAAGTGTCCGGCGGGGAGGAGCAGAAGATAGCCATAGCAAGGGCGCTGTATAAGGATGCGCCGTTCATAGTGCTGGATGAACCCACGGCGGCGCTTGATCCGGTGGCGGAGGCGGAGATATACGAAAAGTTCAACGATATTGCGGGCGACAAAAC
>CABSAH010000170.1 GCA_902475645.1 uncultured Christensenellaceae bacterium
GTACTTCTGCCCTTCGTAAACAAACGTAAGCACATGCACAAAGCTTGCTTCCTCGCCGTTTTCATCCAGCAGCACTATTTCATCGTAGCCGTCGTTCCTGCCCGTGTTTTCCATTTTATGGCATATCTCCTTAAAATAATTATATGTGTATTTACAGCTTTGGGTTAGAATCCAAATACCCCTGCAAAATTATCGTTGCCGCAAGCTTATCAACAACCTTGCGCCGCTTGCGCCAGTCAAGCTCCGCCTCCATAAGCACCCTTTCGGCCGAAACCGTTGTAAGCCGCTCGTCAAAAAAGGCGTGCTCGCCGTCCCACAGCTTCAGCACCGCATCCGCAAATTCCTTCACCTTTTCGCTTTGGAAGCCGTAGCTGCCGTCCATATTCCGCGGCATACCGAACAAAAGCCGCACCGGAGCATATTTTTTTGCAAACGCGGCTATGTATTCCGCGTCCCTTTCAATATCCCCGGTCCTGTTGTATGTTTCAAGCCCCTGCGCGGTTATGCCCAGCGGGTCGCTTACGGCAATGCCTATTCTTTTATCGCCAACGTCAAGCGCAAGCACACGCATCATCGCTTATCCGCCCCGTTGTCCTTTACAATCTCGGCCATATCCTGCGCCTGAATATAAAAGCGCACAAGCTCCTCCACCAGCTCGTCCCGCTGTAAGCTGCATATGCGGTAGCGCGCGTTGTTATAGCTGGTTATATATGTAGGGTCGCCGGAAATGAGATAGCCCACTATTTGGTTTACGGGGTCGTATCCCTTTTCCCTCATTGATTCATAGACGCTTATAAGAACCTCACTCGCGGTATTTTTCTCCCGGGGTATCCTGAAAAGCATCGTTTCGGTGGTTTTCTCGTTCATTTAGTCCTCCCCTTCGTGCGTTATTTTGATATACTGCGCCACGTTATTTATTATATCATATCACATTGAAATAGCAAGAAATGTTAAATAAAATGAGCGGGGCCGCATGTGAATTTTCTGCGATCCCCGCCTTATGCTTTTTATTCGTTTTTTATGCTTTAAGCTCCCCGCATATATCCGTAAGCATAAGCTTGCGCACGTCCTGCATTGAAAACTGAGGCCCAAGCTTGCCAAGCACCCACATCAGCTTTGTTACCGATGCTTCCGTGGTCATATCCTTTGCCGATATTACGCCCGCCTTCCTAAGCGGCGCGGAAACCTCGTATATATCGGGATTGCTGGCCTCATAAAGGCATTGGCTGGTGAGTATAACGGGAATGTTTTCATATATGAGCTTATGCAGGCTTTCCGCATGGTCGCGCCGTATGTTATGCACGCCGCCAAGACCGAACGCCTCCACCACAACGCCCTTTACGCCGCATTTTGCCATACATTCTATTATGGCGGGCATGGTGCCCGGGATTATCTTTATAAGCGCCACACGCGGCTCTATATCCATAAAGAAATCCTCCGCCGCGGCGCACTCCGCCGGCACATCAGCCATTATAAACCTATCATCCTCAAAATACCCCACAAGCGGGCGGTTGATGGATTCAAATGCATTCAGCGACATTGTGCGCGTTTTAACCGCGCGGCAGCCCAATATCACGCTCCCGCCAAACGCTATATACACCCCGGCGGGAAGCTCCCTTGCGGCGGTAAGCGCATCACCCAAATTGCGTGCGGCGTCGCTCCCCTCCATGCCCATGGGATACTGCGCACCGGTAAGCACAACGGGTATTTTTATGCCCTTTAGCATAAAGGAAAGCATGGACGACGTGTATGCCATTGTATCCGTGCCGTGGGTTATAACTATGCCGTCCGCCTTATGCATATTGTCCGCCACGGCCTGAGCTATTGCGCGCCATTCCTCCGGCTGCACGTTTGAGCTGTCCATACGGAACAGCTCCATCGTTTCAACGTTCTCCGCCTTGTCCCGCACATAGGAAAGCAGGTCCTTGGCGCTCAGCTGCGGCGCAAGGCCGCCTGCGGTCTGCTTGCAGGCTATTGTGCCTCCCGTGGCAATAAGAAGTATCCTCTTCATTATTTTTATATTGAGCCGTGCTGCTTATCAAGCAGGGGCTTTACCACCCTTTCAAGCCTTTCAAGCGCGGCTATCAGGTCCTTCTTGGGCAATGCTACGTTCCAGCGCGTGAAGCCGGAGCCGTTGGTGCCGAATATTTCGCCCATATCCAGCACAAGGTCGGCATCGTCGCAAAGCTTGGTAAGCTCATCATCGCTAAGGCCGAGTATGCGCATATCCATCCACGCAAGATATGTGCCTTCGGCGCGTATACAACTTATGCCCTTCAGGCGGGTATCGACGAATTCATACATTGCGTTGAGGTTATCCTCTATCACCGCCAGCATTTCCTTTATCCATTCGTCGCATTCGTTATGCGCCGCTATCGCAACCGCACGGGAGAAATAGGTTATTGCGTTGCCCATCGCGCGGTCCTGCTCCGCCTTATACAACTCATAGCGCTCCTTATTGGGAATGAATATATCCGAACAGCCGAGCCCCGCCACGTTGAACGTTTTGCTCATTGCCGTGCAGACCATGCAGTTATCCCTGAATTCGGGGAATGTAAGGAGCGAATTGTGCTTATTGCCGTTTAGCATTATGTCGCAATGGATTTCGTCCGCAATGAGGAAAACGCCGTGCTTGAGGCAAATATCGCCCACCTGCTTTATTTCCTCCCTTGTCCATACGCGGCCAACGGGGTTATGCGGGCTGCATATTATCATAAGCTGCACATCGTCGCGCGCGCAAAGCCTGTCCAGCTCTTCAAAGTTCATCTCGTAACGGCCGTTTTTCAGTATAAGCCTGTTTTCAACCACTTTGCAGCCGTTTTTCTTTATATCGTTATAGAACGGATAGTATACCGGGCTTTGCACCACAATACCGTCGCCCGCATGAGCGAACGTCCTTACCGCAACGCTCAGCGCGGGAACGATGCCGTTTGTAACGGTATGCCATTCGCGCTGCACCTCATAGCCGTGGTGACGGACGTAATAATCCCTAACCGCGTTGAAATATTCATCGTCCACAAGCGTATAGCCGTATATGCCGTGCTCGGCGGCCTTTACGCCGGCGCGCTTTATTTCCGGCGCAACCGGAAATTCCATCTCCGCAATTATTCCATATCCGCAATTGAAAGCGGCGTTATGCCTGCATCACGCACGCGCGCGGGCGCGCTGTCCCATTTAATAGAACCGGTGTGGCGTCTATCGGTGGTTACAGTAAAATCGTACATATACTATCCTCCGTGCTTTGTCCATGTTAACTAAATTGTAGCATATTATTCTGTATTTTGGGATACGTATCGTAATAATATATTATATTGTGTCAAATACTGTTGAATGCGGTTGGCTTTAAGGTTATAATCGTACAAGATCATTTATTTTTTGCAAGGAGCATTTCATGAAGCTGAATTACAAACGCACTTTTCTGGTAGGACTCGCATTTTTCTCTATATGCGCATTTTGGCAGATGTATGATGGCATAATCCCCCTTATACTGCGCGATACATATGGGCTGGACAATGCGCTGCGCGGCATTGTTATGGGCATAGACAATCTGCTTGCGCTGTTCCTGCTGCCGCTTTTCGGTGCGCTTAGCGACAAAAAGGGTCGCCGTATGCCGTTCATAGTCATAGGCACGGCGCTTGCGGTAGCGCTTATGCTGCTGCTTGCCTTTATAATCCGCCGCTATGATGCCGCCGCGCCCACGGAGTCGCTTATAATATTCTTCGTGTCGCTTATGGCGCTGCTCGTATCA
>CABSAH010000171.1 GCA_902475645.1 uncultured Christensenellaceae bacterium
TGAAAAGCGTAATCAAGGGTGCGGGTTACATACTCGTACATACCCCCGATATGGTTATCCATAACGGCACCACACAAACAACTGAGCGCGTGGTCAATCCTGAGAGCGAGTACCTCAAGGAGCTGCCCGGTCATCTTCGCAGCTTTGAGCAGGTACTTTCTTATTATCCCAACCAGGTTTATATCGGCAACGCCACTCCCGACGAGCTTGCGGAGATACCGCAGCCCTGGTACGACAAGGAATGCCCCTGCCATGAGCGTTACGGTCAGTTCGGCCAGATGATGCCGCAGGAGGAGTTTTTGCTGCTGATGCAGGCGTGCGATGTATTCGAGCTTGTTCAGCTTGATAAAAACTTTGTTGCCAAGCACCGCGATAAGCTTGCCGCCAACCCCATAATTGACGAAAGCATAATGGCGCGCGTGAACGAAGGCATTGACATTGCCGAAATAGAGCGCCTTGTTGCCGAAGAACATTCCGAAGGCCTTTATGACAATAACGCGCTTGTCGGCTGCGTTAACCGCGCGCACGATATAGACGTTAACCTTTCCGCGCATACAATGCTTGAAAACCTTGTAAGCAAGGCTTCCTGCGTGGTTGCAATACTCAGCGGCATAAAGAACGCCGGAATCAATAAAGAGGATGTTGAATACGTTATAGACTGCTGCGAGGAGGCTTGCGGCGACATGAACCAGCGCGGCGGCGGCAACTTTGCAAAATCCGTTGCGGAAATAGCCGGCCTTAACGCCGCTACCGGTTCCGATACCCGCGGCTTCTGCGCAGGCCCCGCCCATGCCATGGTGGAGGCTGCTTCATTGGTGGCTTCCGGCGCGTATAAGACCGTTGTGGTCACCGCAGGCGGCTGCACGGCAAAGCTTGGCATGAACGGCAAGGACCATGTTAAGAAGGGTCTGCCCATACTTGAGGATATGCTGGGCGGCTTTGCCGTTGTGTTGACCCAGGATGACGGCGTAAGCCCCGTTGTGGATTTGAGCATACTCGGCCGCCATACCGTAGGCACGGGCTCCGCGCCCCAGGCCGTTATAGGCAGCCTTGTTACCGATCCCTTGGAGAGGGCCGGCTTGAAGGTTACGGATGTTGACAAGTTCTCCCCCGAAATGCAGAATCCGGATATCACCAAGCCCGCGGGCGCAGGCGATGTGCCGCTTGCCAATTACAAGATGATAGCCGCATTGGCCGTAAAGCGCGGCGATATTCAAAAGAGCGAGCTTGCTTCCTTCACCAAGGAGCATGGCCTTACCGGCTGGGCGCCCACGCAGGGACATATCCCCTCCGGCGTGCCGTACATCGGCTTTGCCCGCAACGACATTATGGCGGGCAAGCTCAACCGCGTTATGATAATCGGCAAGGGTTCGCTGTTCCTTGGCCGCATGACCAATCTGTTTGACGGCGTATCATTCGTTATAGAGGCGAACAAGGGCGAAAAGGCCGAAGCCGGAGTGAGCGAGGACGAAGTCAAGAAGATGATAGCAAAGGCCATGCGCGAATTTGCCGCCTCCCTCATGGGGCAGGAAGAATAAGGCAGGTGCGCAACATGGGCAGCATTGAAAAGATAATCGCGCAGTCATTCCTTAAAATGGCGGAAGGGCTTGAAACCGGCGCGTTCATGGACCGCCCGAAAATCGCCCTTACCGGAATGGGCAGCGAGCATGGCGAGGAAAACGCCATGGCTGCCGCAAAAATGGCTGCTAAGCGCGGCGTGGACGTGTACTATATAGGCACGCTCACCGCCGAAGGCGTAACCACCGTCCATGTGGCAAACGATGAAGAGGGCCACAAGAAGATGGAGGAAATGCTGAATAATCACGAGGTGGACGGCGCAGTTACAATGCACTATCCGTTCCCCATAGGCGTATCCACCGTAGGCCGCGCCATAACCCCCGCAAAGGGACGCGAGATGTTCATTGCCAACACCACCGGCACATCGAGCGCAGACCGCATCGAGGGCATGATAAAGAACGCCGTTTCCGGCATTATCACCGCCAAGGCTTGCGGCGTAGCGAACCCCACGGTAGGCATACTGAACGTGGATGGCGCAAGGCAAACCGAAATGGCGCTTAATCAGCTTAAGGCCAACGGCTACGAGTTCACATGGGCGGAATCCGCCCGTGCGGACGGCGGCGCGGTGATGCGCGGCAACGACGTGCTGGAAGGCTCGCCTGACGTGCTGGTGACGGATTCGCTTACGGGCAACGTGCTTATAAAGATGCTTGCCGCGTTTACCACCGGCGGCAGCTTTGAATCCACGGGCTTTGGCTACGGCCCGGGTATAGGCAAGGGCTACGATAAGCTGATACTCATAATCAGCCGCGCTTCCGGCGCCCCGCTCATAGCCAACGCGCTGGAATATGCAGCCGAGCTTGTTAAGGGCAGGGTGTTTGAAAGGGCGAATGAGGAATTTGCCAAGGCCGAAAAAGCCGGACTGAATCAGATACTTGAGGCGCGCAAGGCGGCGGCCAAGCCCGCGGCTGCGGAGGAGAAGATAGTCAAGCCCGCGGCGGAGCCCTGCACCGCATCCATAGCAGGCATAGAGGTAATGGACCTTGAGGACGCCGCACAGGCATTGTGGAAAGAGGGCATATATGCCGAAACAGGCATGGGCTGCACGGGCCCGCTTGTGATGATGAGCGAAGCCAACCACGCCCGCGCCCTTGAAATACTAAAGAAGGCCGGATATGTTGGCTAAGCTTAAAGGAGCATGGCAATGAAGGTAAACGATCTTATTCAGAAGCGCGAACGCGACTTGACCGCCGCGGAAATAACCGATATGGTGGCCAAGGATAACCGCCAGGTTGATCTTATATTTGCCGAAAAGCGCACCGATGAGGCGGGCTATCTCACATGGGACGCAGAGAACTGGACCAGCGTGGACGGCAAGCGCTTCATAGTTACCTATTCGCTGGATGGCCGCGTGCTGAGCGAATACGGCACATACAACAAGTATGACATGAAGGGCGCGTTCAATCCCGAGCAGGCGAAGGAAATAAGGCTCAACTAAAAAAGCACAAAGCACAATGGGACACGGGGTAAAAGCCGTGTCCCGTTTTGGTATACGGAGCCTACTCCGCTTTTCCGCATATAAAACAAAAAGAACCCCAAAGGAGTTCTTTTTGTCTGGCGCGCCCAGCAGGATTTGGTTTTCGGCATCGGTATGTTCGCTTCTTGCGCTCCGCGCGGCGCAGCTCACCCCTGCGCCTCAAACCGGGGCGGGCAAACGCTTCGCGTTTACTTTATCCGCCCTTCAAATCCTGCCATATAAAACAAAAAGAACTCACATGGAGTTCTTTTTGTCTGGCGCGCCCAGCAGGATTTGGTTTTCGGCATCGGTATGTTCGCTTCTTGCGCTCCGCGCGGCGCAGCTCACCCCTGCGCCTCAAACCGGGGCGGGCAAACGCTTCGCGTTTACTTTATCCGCCCTTCAAATCCTGCCATATAAAACAAAAAGAACTCACATGGAGTTCTTTTTGTCTGGCGCGCCCAGCAGGATTTGGTTTTCGGCATCGGTATGTTCGCTTCTTGCGCTCCGCGCGGCGCAGCTCACCCCTGCGCCTCAAACCGGGGCGGGCAAACGCTTTGCGTTTACTTTATCCGCTCTTCAAATCCTGCCATATAAAACAAAAAGAACCCCCAAAGGAGTTCTTTTTGCTTGGCGCGCCCAGCAGGATTTGAACCTGCGACCTACCGGTTCGTAGCCGGGCACT
>CABSAH010000172.1 GCA_902475645.1 uncultured Christensenellaceae bacterium
TACAGCGCGTGGTACAGGCTTGAACCCGAAAAATAAGGGCAGGTTTCACAATTCCGCTGTTGTAAAAAGCGGCCTGTAAATGTACAATAATGTCAAAAGTCAACGGAGGTTTTGGTATGAGCGTTTTTACCGACAAATGGATAGACGAGCATAAGGACGAGCTGGTGGAGAAGCTGCGGCGGTGCATAAGCATAAAATCCGTGCGCGATGACGGCAGCGCAAGGGAAGGCGCCCCCTTTGGCGAGGGCGCGGCGAAATGCCTTGAGGATACGCTGAAAACCGCCAAGGAGATGGGCTTTGAGGTGAAAAACTATGACGGCTACTGCGGAACGGTGGATTACGGCACGGGAGATGAACAGCTTGGCATACTTGCGCATCTTGACGTTGTTCCCGAAGGCGATGGCTGGACATATCCGCCCTATGCAGCGGAAATCCACGATGGGCGCCTGTACGGGCGCGGAGCGATGGACGATAAGGGCCCCGCGTTCGCCGCGCTGTTCGGCCTTGCCGCGGTAAAGGCAAGCGGAGCCGAAACCAAGCGCCGCGTAAGGATAATACTCGGCTGCGACGAGGAATGCGGCATGGGCTGCCTACAGTATTATAATCAGGTTGAAAAGGCGCCGGATATGTGCTTCTCGCCCGATGCAAGCTATCCGCTGGTAAATTCCGAAAAGATGATATACAGCAGCGCATACCGCAAGGAATATGCCTCTGCCGTTCGCGTAAAGGCCGGCACGGTATCCAACGCCGTTCCCGGCAAGGCGGAGATATTCGTTCCCGTAAGCGCTGACGAGGTGAACGCAGCCATAGCAAAGCTTGGCAATGCGGACTTTACATATAATGTAAGCGCGGCCGATAACGGCGCAAACGTTGTTATAACCGGCATAGCCGCCCATGCATCAACGCCGGAGCAGGGCAGGAACGCATTCCTTGCGGCGCTGCGGCTCATGAACGCGCTGACGCTTCCCGAGGAGGATGCGGACGTTGTTGCGGTGCTGCATGACATATTGAAGTTCGATTGCCACGGAGAGAGCATTGGCATAGATTCAACCGATGATTCGGGCAGGCTGACCACCAACGTGGGCGTGGTGGACTGGGACGAAACGGGCATAAAGAACATGACCATGGACATACGCGCGCCCATAACGTCAAACGGCGAGGCTATAACCGAAAAGCTGCGCAATGCATTCGGCAGGGCGGGCATAGCCGAAGCGCACCACAGCTGGAGCGACGGATATTATGTTTCCCCCGAAAGCGAGCTTGTAAGCAAGCTTATCGGCGTATACAACGCCCGCTTCAATGCGGACGCCAAGCCCATGGCAATAGGCGGCGGCACATATGCGCGCCACCTTACCAACGCGGTGGCATTCGGCATAGAGCGCGAGGATGAACCCGCCTGCATACATATGGCGGACGAGAATATACGCATAGACCATTTGATTGAGGACGCCAAGGTGATGGCGGACGCAATACTGGCGCTGGCGGCAAAATAAACCGAACTGAGCAAAAAGCCACGGCGGGAGGTGCTGCCGTGGCTTTTTTGCTGTGCGTGCGGACATAAACATTGTTAATTATCCGTGACTATTGGCGGCAATAAGGCGCAACGGCTTGCAATAGTGCGGGAAAAATAGTAAAATAAACCGATTATCGATGTTGAGCCGCGTATTTGCGCGGTGATGGAGGTATATGTGAGTTTGGCGCTTAAGGTAAAAAAGTTTATCAACTCCGAACATAGCGGAGAATATGTGGACATAATTCTTCCGGGGGAGATAGGCGTAAAAGGCGCGGCAGGCGTTAAGCTGAAGCCCAAAAAGGAAACCGCGGCAGCCGCCGAAGCGGACGGGGCGGAAGGCTTTGAGCCTGATGAATTTATGGATGATGAAGAAGCGGATGAAATAAGCGCTGCGGAGCAACCTATAAACCAAGGCGCGGCGCAGGAGCGCTGCCGCATACATTATATGGAAGCCGGCATGGGCGAGCCGCTGCTGCTTATACATACCGTTGGGCAGTCGCTTTACACATGGCGCGGCGTGTTCAATCTGCTGAGCGCCCGATACAGGGTGATTGCAATAGATTTGCCCGGCTTCGGCTATTCGGACAGGCCGGAGAATTTCGGCTTTGGCGTGGACGATTATGCGGAGGTTATAGCCCGCTTTATGGATGCAAAGGACATAGAATCGGCGCACATTGCCGCATATTCAATGGGCTGGGCGTATGCCGTAAGCTTTGCGCTTAAGCATCCGGAGCGTATAGGCAGGCTGGCGCTGCTTTCCCCGGGCGGTATAACGCCGGAAATGCCGCTGACCATAAGAATGATAGACAGCCCGCTTTTCGGCTTTGTGGCAAGCATGCTTTATAACCTTAATACGGTTGAAAAGCTGCTGAGGGACGCGGTGTTCGATTTGACCAATATCACGCCCGATGTTGTGCAGGAATACTATAAGCCGATTGCGGATAGCGCAAGCCGCCGCTGCGTAAGGCGCGCGCTGCAATATTTTGACGATGAGCCCATAGTTGCGCGGTTGAGGGAGCTTGACGTTCCGGTGCTTATACTTAACGGCGGCGAGGATAAGTGGCATATGCCGGATAGCCCCGCCACGGAGCTTTGCCATAGCGCCATAAGGGATTGCGGCTATTCGCTGATACGCAACGCGGGGCATTTGATGCACGAAGAAAAACCTGAAAGGGTTGCCGCGGCAATGTTTGAATTCATACCCGCGGCAGTACCAGAAGTATGAAGCAGAGTTCCAAATTGATATTTTTTGCGGCGATGTGCATTGCGCTTGTCGCTGCGCTTATAATTTACGTTTCGCTGAACGCGCGGGAGAACCCGCGCGCCGAATCCCCGGTTAGGATAAGCGAAATAATGAACAGCAACAAAGGCTCCGTGCCCGATGGGAACGGGGAGTATTACGACTGGATAGAGCTGTATAACACCTCCTCCGAGGCGGTGGATATATCCGGCTGCGGCCTGAGCGACGATATAACCGGCGGCATAAAGTTCGTTTTCCCGCAGGGGACAAAAATTGAAGCGGGCGGACGCATAGTTGTTTGGTGCGCAGGCGGGGAGCGCGAGGGCGGCCTTTATGCCCCGTTTGCGCTCAGCGCGGGCGAAAGCGTTATACTCTATAACTCCACCGGCGGCACGGTGGATACGGTTATTATAAAATCCGTTGCAAAGGGCAATACATACGCCCTTGGCCAAAACGGGCTTTGGAGCGAGATGCGCCCTTCGCCCGGGTATCCCAATACGGATGACGGTATAAAGGCATACGAAACCTACCTTATGGAAACGGGCGAGGACTGCGGGGTATACATAAACGAATTTATGGCCTCCAACGCCACAACAATCGCCGATTCATACGGCAATTACAGCGATTGGATAGAGCTTTATAACGCAACCGACGCGGAGGTTGATATGTCCGGCTGCGGCATAAGCGACAATATTGCCCAGCCGCGCAAATACGTTCTGCCCGAAGGCACGGTTATAGCTGCAAGGGGCTATCTTCTCATATTCTGCTCAGGCAATCAGGGCATGAGCGAAACGGGGGAGATACATGCGCCCTTTAAGCTGAAGGCATATGGGGAGGATGTTGTGCTTTCCTCCCGCAACGGCTCTATAATAGACAGCTACTCATACGGCTTGCAGCAGACGGATTCCTCCATGGCGCGCACGGTTGACGGCGCGGGCGAATGGCAGCAGAACAGCCACCC
>CABSAH010000173.1 GCA_902475645.1 uncultured Christensenellaceae bacterium
GAAGAAGGCGCGGATCTTGAAGCGCTTGACGATATAGAGTTCGGCTATTGCACGGAATTTTTCATAATACATCTTGATGAGTCGTTCTCTGAAGCGGATTTGGACAAGCTGCGCGAGAAGCTTATGAAGATAGGCGATTCCGTTGTTGTGGCATACGATGCCGACTTCATAAAGATCCACGTTCATTCGAATTGCCCCGGTAAGATACTTCAGCTTGCGTTAAGGCTTGGCGAGGTTGACCGCATAAAGATAGAAAATATGCGCGAGCAGAACCGCGAGCTTCTTGCCAACATGAAGAAAAACGAGAAGGAGAACGCCCTTGTTGCCGTAAGCATAAGCGACGGTATAGACGAGGTTTATAAGGCAATAGGCGTAAACAATCTCATCTCCGGCGGGCAGACCATGAACCCGAGCATAGAAAGCATAACAAAGGCCATACGCCGCGCCAACGCAAGGAACGTGTTCGTGCTGCCCAACAATTCAAACATAATTATGGCCGCGCAGCAGGCCGCCGCCATAAGCGAGCGCAACGTTGTTGTAATACCCAGCAAGACCATGATGCAGGGGCTTAGCGCCGCGCTTGCATACAGCGACGATGTTGACGTTGAAACGAATACCGAGCGCATGACAGCCGCAATAAAGCAGGTGCTTTCAGGCTCCGTTACCTATGCCGTGCGCGATACGCACTTAAACGGCGAACAGATATCTCAGGGCGACATAATTGGCCTGCTCGATAATGCCATAGCCAAGGTCGGAACGAGCGTTGACGGCGTTGCGGTGGAGCTTCTTTGCAGCATGATAGAGCAAAAGGGCGAGGACTGCATGGCAACCATATTCTATGGTGAAAATGCGGATGAAAACAGCGCCCAAGCCGTTGCCGATGCGGCAAACGAAAAATATCCCGATGCGGAAATAACCGTGCAGTACGGCGGCCAGCCGCTTTACTACTATTATTTCTCCGTAGAATAAAATGGCAGCCGCTCCCATAACGAGCATAAAGGGAATAGGACCCCGCCGAGCCGAGGCATTCGGCCGGTTGGGTCTTTTTTCGGTTGAGGATATGCTATGGTTTATACCGAGGGGCTATATTGATTATACCAAAAGCGTGTTTATGCGGGAGGCGGAGCAGGGAACGCTTTGCGCGGTAAGGGTAACGATAACGGGCAAGGCAAAAACCGTGCGCATACGCAGCGGGCTGACGATAACATCGGCCGCGGCTACGGACGGGCTTAGCAAGCTTCAGCTTTGCTGGTACAATCAGCCGTACATGGTGTCCAAGCCCGAAGAGGGAAGGACGTGCTATGCCTGCGGCCGTGCGGATAAGCGGCACGGCATGAAGCTGATGAATCCGCAGCTATTTGATGCTTTGCCCGGCATAGTACCGCAGTACCCGCTTGTAAGCGGGCTTACGCAGAACATAATGCGCGCGGCGGCAGCGGGCGCATTGAATATGTACAAGGGCAGGATAGAGGAAACGCTTCCGCAAAGCATAACGGAAGAATATTCGCTTATGCCGCGCGGGGATGCGCTTTTTGCTCTGCATATGCCCCAAAATGCGGAACAGCTTGAGCGCGCAAAGGAGCGCATGGCGTTTGAGGATATGCTGCTTTATGCGCTGATGCTAAGCATACTCAGGAGCAGACGGGAGCAGGGCGGCGGAATAGCGTTTGATATGCACGGAAAGCTTGAAAGCTTCAAAAAGCTGCTGCCATTTGAGCCTACCGCGGCGCAGACGGCGGCCATGCGGGATATTTCCGCCGATATGGCTAAAAATATTCAAATGAACAGGCTAATTCAGGGGGACGTGGGCAGCGGCAAAACCGTATGCGCGCTTTTTGCAATGTATTCCGCAATAGAAAACGGATACGGCGCCGCGCTTATGGCGCCTACGGAAATATTGGCGGATCAGCATTACCGCACGCTTAAAAGCATATTTGGCGACAGGGCGATATTGCTAAAGGGCGGCATGAAGAAAAAGGAGCGCGAGGAAGCAGCCGCCCGCCTTATGAGCGGCGAAGCATTGGCAATTACGGGTACGCATGCCATAATAAGCGGCGGGGTGGAAATAGCCAATCTTGGCCTTGTAATTGCCGATGAACAGCATCGCTTCGGCGTTAAGCAGCGCGCAGCCATAAGCGCGAAGGGCAGCGAGCCGGATACGCTTATAATGAGCGCAACGCCTATTCCGCGCACGCTTTCGCTGCTTATGTACGGTGACCTTGATTTAAGCGTTATAGACGAGCTGCCGCCGGGAAGAAAGCCGATAAAAACGCGGCTTGTGCCGCAGCAAAAGCGGGACGATATGTATCGCTTTATAGAGAATGAATTGAAGCGGGGCGCGCAATGCTACGCCGTGTGTCCGCTTGTTGAAGAAAGCGAGGCCATGGAGGGCGTACTCAGCGCGGCGGCGCTTTATAAGGAACTGAGCAAAAAGCTTGACGTGAGCATGGAGCTTATGCACGGGCGGCTCAGCGCGGGCGAAAAGCAGGCGCGCGCGGCGCGCTTCGCATCGGGCGAAACAAAGCTGCTTGTATCCACAACCGTGGTTGAGGTTGGCGTGGACGTGCCGAACGCAACCATAATGGTAATAGAAAACGCGGATCGCTTCGGCCTTGCCCAGCTTCATCAGCTCCGCGGCAGGGTAGGGCGCGGCAGCAAGGAATCGTACTGCTTTTTGTTAAGTGAATCGGATTCAAAAACGGCAAACGAGCGGCTGAACATACTCTGCAATACAACGGACGGGTTCAAAATAGCCGAACGCGACCTTGAAATGCGCGGGCCGGGAGAACTGATAGGCGCACGCCAGCATGGCGGGGATGAGCTGAGCGCGGCTATGTTGGCGGGCAACATGAAGGTGTTCGGCATGGCTAAGGATGCGGCGGACAGGCTGATATCAAAGGGCGATATGACAAATCCGCTTATTGAAAAAGCCGTTATGATTGCGAACGAAAAGACGAAAAACATAGCGCAGAACTAAACATATAATTCAACCCGAACTGTAAATCTTTATTCACACTTCTCATATTTACCATTCATAATATCTCCGCTTTGGGCAAAACATAATGCCAGACAAAGCAAGGAGGTGAAAGCAATGTCACGAAACAGCGTTATGATTCCGGAGGCGAAGAAGGCCATGGATTCCTTCAAAAGCGAAGTAGCCAATTCCCTTAACGTGAATTTGAAGCAGGGCGATAACGGCGACCTTACTTCCCGTCAGGCCGGCTCCATCGGCGGGGAAATGGTTAAGCGAATGATAGCCTATGCCGCTAACAACATGAATAAATGATAAAGGTATAAAGCTTATAAGGCCGAAAACGGCCGGAAGATATCCGGATACTTCTGAATAAGAAAAGGAGGTGAAACAAACAATGGCAAGCAATAGGGAAAACCGCAAGAAGCTGCAGAACTTCAAGACCGAAGTCGCTAACTCTCTTAACGTTAATCTGAAGCAGGGCTACAACGGCGATCTTACTTCCCGTCAGGCCGGCTCCATCGGCGGCGAAATGGTAAAGCGCATGATAGCTTACGCCGAGAACAACATGAACAATTCCAATATGCAGTAATTTAAGCTTAATGCATATTGAAACCGACAAATAAAGGGCGGCCTGTGCCGCTCTTTTTGTAATATGGAATAAAGGATGATATTTGCTTATTTTTGGGGTGTACTTAATCAAAAAGTAATGGTAATATATACTCTGTTGAATTTTGTATAA
>CABSAH010000174.1 GCA_902475645.1 uncultured Christensenellaceae bacterium
CCCCTCAGTCGCCTTGCGGCGACAGCTCCCCGTCCGGGGAGCCTTTTGGTTTGTGTAAGCACCGCCCAAAAGCTGTCCCCGCGTGCGGGGAAAGTGGCACGAAGTGCCGAAAGGGGTGCATCTTGAAAGTGGCTTTTGCGTTAGCGAGCAGACGAAAGGGGTGCGGCTTGGAGGTGGCTGCGAGTGCAACGAGCAGACGGAGGGGTTAAAAAAGAAGCTTGCAGCTCTTTGTTTGTTTCAACCCCTCAGTCGCCTTGCGGCGACAGCTCCCCGACAGGGGAGCCTTTTGGCTTGTGCAAACACCGCCCAAAAGCTGTCCCCGTTTACGGGGAAAGTGGCTGCGAATGAAATGAGCAGTCGAAAGGGGAATGGTTCGGAGGTGGATTGCGGTTTTTCTATTCCCCCTCAGTCACGGCTTACGCCGTGCCAGCTCCCCCGCTTGCGGTGGAGCCTTTTTGGTTTGTGCAAGCACCGTTTCCCAAAAAGGCTCCCTCACTGAGGGAGCTGGCAAACCGAAGGTTTGACTGAGGGAGTCCAACCCGGGGAGCTGTCAGTATAGCTGACCGAGCGATTAACGAAAAAAGAGCAGCTTTACTGCTCTTTTATTATCATCTTCTATTGTCATTACCTGTCCGCGTAGTTGCTGAAGTAGCCCTGGACGAGTATTATGGGGGTACCCTTGTCGCCGGAGCCGCTGGTCAGGTCGCACAGGGAGCCGATAAGGTCGGTCAGGCGGCGGGGCGTGGTGCCCATGGAGGCCATTACGCGGCGGTTGTCCTCGCGGCTCTTTTGGCGGATGGCCTCGCGTATGGCGTCCTCAAGCTCCTTGCCGCTCAGGTGCTTTAAGTCGTTGTCCGCAAGGTATTTCAGCTTCAGCTCGTTGGGCAGGCCGTTAAGCCCGTCCGTGTAGCCGGGAGATACAACGGGGTCGGCAAGCTCCCATATTTTGCCCACGGGGTCCTTGAACGCGCCGTCGCCGTATACCATGGCCTCCACCTTAACGCCCGTGCGCTCAAGCATAAGCCGCTGTATGCCCTCGGCAACCTGCTGCGCGTTTTTGGGGAAAAGCTTAATGTCGTCATCCGTGGCGCGGTTGGAGCCGAGCAGCCCGTATTCGGGATTGTATCCGGAGCCGTTCACGGGGGCGGAAAGTATGTCGCTCATCATGTAAACATTCCTGCCGCCTGCGTTTTTTATCAGCCTTGCCGTGCGCTCGCGGGAATGTATGTCCGCCGCAAGCACGTCCTTTGTATAATTCACTATGGCTGCGGCGGAATTGGCGAATATCATCTCCGCCTCCGCGCCCTCGCCTTCTATTATATCCTTGTAATACTGCACATAGTCCATTCCGGTGAACGGGTGGCAGGGCTTGCCGAAGTGCTTATGGAATTCCTCTATGCTAAGCACGTCCCTCCACGGGTCAACGCCGCTTGCATCAAGCGTATCAAGGTCAACAAGGTGGTTGCCAACCTCGTCGCTTGGGTATGAAAACTGCACCGTCACCTTCTTGGCGCCGCGCGCTATGCCCTTTAAGCATATTGCAAAGCGGTTGCGGCTCTGTATCGGGAAAACAACGCCCACGTGGCCCGAAGGGAATTTTGCGCGCACATCCTCGGCAATATCGTCCACCGATGCAAAGTTGCCGTCCGCACGCGCCACAACGGACTCCGTAACGCATACAACATCCTTTTCGTTTATGCTGAAACCATCCTGCTCTGCCGCGGCAAGCACGCTGTCCACGGTTATTGCAACAATATCGTCCCCCTTGCGGATTATTGGGGCGCGGACTCCTCTGGAAACGGTGGTACTCATGGTATGTCCTCCATAGCTTTTTTGCGGTGCGCGGCAGCTTTGTATATTTTGTGAAACATAGGCAAAACCCTTTGACATCACCGGAAAGATAGTATATCATAATCGGGTGGTATAAGCAATGATAATTACACCAATGGCATTAAAAGCACAGCTTATACCACCGTCATTAAAGCTAACCAAACCATAACGGGAGGGAATGGACATGGCATCAAGGGATTACGATGTAATAATAGTGGGCGCGGGGCCTGCGGGAATATTCACGGCGCTGGAGCTTTTTAAGCAGGACGGCGGCCTTAAGGTGCTGCTTATCGACAGCGGCAAGGGCATAAACGAGCGCAACTGCCCCGCAAGGAAGCTTGGGCGCTGCGTAAACTGCAACCCCTGCGCGATAATGAGCGGCTGGGCGGGCGCGGGCGCGTTTTCGGACGGCAAGCTTAGCCTTTCGCACGAGGTCGGCGGCCACATAACGTCATACATAGGCGAGGAGCAGGCGCAGCAGCTTATAGACTATGCGGACAGCGTATACGTCAGCTTCGGCGCGCCGGATACCGTGCATGGGCGCAGCGACCCCCGCGTGGCGGAAATTGCATACGAGGCAAGCCGGTATAACATTCATCTTGTGCGCTGCCCCGTAAGGCATATGGGCACGGAATACAGCGCGGTGGTGCTTGGCAATATGTACGATGCGCTTTGCCAATATTCGGGCTTCACTTTCTTGGGCGGCGCAACGGCGGACAGGATACTGGTTGAAAACGGCGCCGTGCAGGGCATTACCTATATAAAAGGCGGGCAGGAATACCATGCCTACGCGCCCTATGTTGTTGCCGCACCCGGACGCGGCGGCGCGCAATGGCTGCAAAACGAGGGCAACCGCCTTGACATAGGCATGAGCAATAACGAGGTGGACATAGGCGTGCGCGTTGAGGTTCCCAATTCCATAATGGACCACCTTACAAAGCCGCTTTACGAAGCAAAGCTTGTGTATTATGCCGATACGTTTGAAAACAAGGTGCGCACGTTCTGCATGAATCCGGGCGGACTGGTGAGCGAGGAGCATTACGAGGGCGGCATAGCCGTTGTTAACGGCCATAGCTACAACGACGCTTCCCTGCGCACGGAGAACACCAACTTTGCAATGCTTGTAAGCACGCATTTTACAAAGCCCTTCGGCGAACCCATACGCTACGGCAACTACATTGCGCAGCTTGGCAATATGCTCACCGGCGGCGGCGTTATGGTGCAGCGCTTAGGCGACCTTTTGCTTGGCAGAAGAACGGACGAAAGCCGCCTTGCAAAATCCACCACCAAGCCCACGCTTAAAACCGCCGTGCCGGGCGACCTTTCGTTCGTGCTGCCGCACAGACACCTTACAAGCATAATAGAGGCCATGCGCGCGTTCGATAAGCTTGCGCCCGGGCTTTACAGCCGCAACACGCTGCTTTACGGCGTGGAGGTGAAGTTCTATTCAAGCAAGGTGAACGTGAACGAGCGCTTTGAAACCTCCGTCCCCGGCCTTTACGCAATAGGCGACGGCGCGGGAATAACCCGCGGGCTTATGCAGGCGAGCGTAACGGGCATATGCGTGGCGCGGGATATAAAAAAGCCGCGCTAACGGCAAAAATGAGGGGGGGGAGCCAAACAAACAGCAACCCCGCACAACCCCTCCGTCAATTCGCTGTCGCTCATTGCCACCTCCCCTTTCAGGGCAGGCTTAATGTAAGAGGTTGTAAATCGCACCAAAAGGCTCCACCGCAAGCGGGGGAGCTGGCACGGCGTAAGCCGTGACTGAGGGGGAACAGAAAAAAACCGCAAAAGCCACCACCAAGCCGCACCCCCTTTCGACCGTTCGCTAACGCTCACGGCCACTTTCCCCGTAAACGGGGACAG
>CABSAH010000175.1 GCA_902475645.1 uncultured Christensenellaceae bacterium
GCAAAAGCGGGGACACGGTGCTGTTTGAAACGCTGGATTGCTACGATTGCTCCGTTACGCGGGAGGGCGAAAGGCTGGATATAGACCGTATGCACAACCCTGCCACGGGGCCGCTGTTCGTTGAGGGCGCAATGGCGGGCGACGCGCTGAAGGTTGAGATAATTAAAATAACCACGCGCGATTGGGGCGCAATGGGAACGTCTTTCGGCGAATTCGGCTTCAAAAACGTGCAGGGCAGCGACCATTCGATGCACGTTTATGAAATCAAGGACGGCATTGTTAACGCGGGCGGGTTTGATTTTCCCGTTGAAAATATGATAGGCGTAATAGGCGTTGCCCCCGCGGGAGAGGGCGTGCTTACCGTCACCCCCGGCGCGCACGGCGGAAACATGGACTGCCGCCGCATACGCGAGGGCGCAACGATATACTTCCCCGTCGCGGCGGAGGGCGCGCTGCTTTCAATGGGCGATCTTCACGCGCTGATGGGCGACGGCGAGGTTTTCGGCTACGGGCTTGAGGTCAGCGGCGAGGTCACGGTTCGCGTAAGCGTAATAAAGGGCATGGAGCTTGAACAGCCGCTGCTTATTGAGGGCGGCGACGCCATGACTGTTGCGAGCGGCGAAACGATGCAGGAGGCGACCGTGAATGCGCTTGAAGCCATGTATCGCCTGCTCAGGCAATGCGGCCATGCGGACGGCGAGGCCGGCATACTTATGAGCATGCTTTGCAACGTTGCGCTTTGCCAAATGGTAAACCCGCTTTTCACCGTGCGCGCCGAAATGCCCGCGCGTATGCTTGAAGGGGCTATAAAGGGCTGAAAATACGGTGCCGTCATAGGCGCCCTGCTTCCCCATACCGCATGATAGAATAAAAACACAAAAAACCGCCCGTACACGGGACGCGAAAGAAAGGGAGAACGGAGCATGTATAAAAGAATAATATGCATACTTTTAGCGCTGCTGATTTCGGCGCTGTGCGCCTGCGCACCCGAAAAGGACGCATCCGTACCACAGCAGACCCAAGCCGCCGATGCAACGCTCGCGCCGGAAACCTCGCCCGCACCGGAAACGGTTCGGACGGAGGTTGAAGAGCCTAAGCCCGTAATGCTGAACAAGGATACGGCCGACCTTGGCATACAGAGCGGTAGCTATGCCCTGCGCAACCAATGCGGGCAATATCTGCTTCAGGAGGACGGCGTGCTGGGCTTTGGCGATACGCCGTACCTTTGGTATTTCGATAATCAGGGGGACGGCTCGTTTTTGATTCAGGACGCAAAAACGCGCTCCGTAATGCTGGATATTTACAATGCATGGTATGATATCGGTAACTGTGTTACTGCATACGCATACACGGGCGACCCGGCGCAGCTTTGGAAGCTTACCGCCAAGGGCGATACATCGTTCTGTATAGATTCGTTTACCGAGCCTTCGCTCCGCTTTGGCCAAATAAGCGGCTGGTTCATGCTTGGCTCAGCGGATGAATCGGACGACAGCAACGTATGGACGCTTTGGAGGGACGGCATAGTGCCTGCGCAGAATGAGCCTGCCGTTGCGCAAGAGGTTCCTTTAGCCGTTCAGCCCGCGCCGGATGATATAATCGCCCATTGGGATGAAACGTCATCCGAAAGGCACGCCGATAAGATGGCGCAGTATTTGGGATATGATGCATTCGTGGGCGGGGAGCTTGACATTTACACAATCGATTTCTGCACGGACGATGCGCCGATGTATACTTACTATGCCCTGTGTCAATTCGGAATGTCGCTTGACGGCCTGCGCAGTCAGCCCGATTTTGCGGAGCTGCCCGATACCGAAATGAACACCATGGCGGGCGGCGCATACGCGGGACTTCAAACGCATGAAAGCGGGCCTGCGGCAATAATGTCGTTCTGGCATACGGAGTATATAGATACCGACGGGCAGCGGCAGCTTATCGAGGCAAAGCGGATTTACCCCGCGGGCGGAAGGACTAATAAATTCGGCGGCGAGGGTACCGGCACAAACTATTTTACCAATATTGATTGGGAGCCGTCGCATTGGTACCGCATGGTAATCCGCTGCTGGAACGATGCCGATACGAACACCACGCTGGTGGGCCAATGGCTTTGCGATTTGGAAAGCGGCGAATGGACGCTGATATCTTATTTTGATACGGGATACCCCGATTCGGGGATAAACTATGTAAGCCAGTTCCTTGAGGACTGGTCGGAGGATACAAATTACAAGGTTCGCTCGTGGAGGCTTAAAAACATATACGGACGCGAGAAAAAGACCGCGCTTTGGCACAGCCTTGATAATGTAACGATACAGGCAGTCGACTTTGGCGCGCAGACGGGCGGCTATGAATACGGCGTGAAGGACAACTGCTTCTGGGGCAAGACCTGCGGCACAGGGCGCGACATGAAGGAAGGCGTTACCGAGGAGGAGCTGCGGCACGTTTTCCGCATCAGCCAGCCTAATAAGCCCGAGCTTCCCCAAGCCGCCGTGCCCGAGCTTACGCTTACGGCCGCAAACGGCACGGTGCACGCCAAATGGAGCTTTGAAGGCTCCGCGCCGCAATGCACCGCATACCTTGAAGCGCTGAATGCAGGCGGCGAGGCTGCCGCATCCGTTGCAATTCCGCGTCCCGAGGCACGCGATGCGGAGCTTAACGGCCTTGCCGCGGGAAAGTATACCGTCCGCCTGACCGTGACCGACATATGGGGGCGGGCTTCGGCAATTCAGCAAAGCTTTGATATGCCGTAAAGTATGATTAAAGCTGCTATGGACACCACCCAAGCCGTAAACGCAATACGCGAAAGGCTTTTTGCGCTGAGGGATGAAGAATACGCGGCATTCAGCGCGTCGCTTGTGCCGAATGTGGATAGGGAAAGGATAATAGGCGTGCGCGTGCCGCTTTTGAGAAGGCTTGCGGGTGAGCTTTACGGCACGGAGCAGGCGCGCCTGTTCACGGCGGCGCTTCCGCATTATTATCAGGAGGAAAACTGCCTGCACGGGTTTATTATAGAGCGGATAAGGGACGAAAACGAGCTTTACGCCGCGCTTGACGCCTTTCTGCCCCATGTGGACAACTGGGCGGTGTGCGATTTGACGTCGCCCGCGCTTTTCAAAAAACGCCCCGCGGGGCTTTTGCCCAAAATAGACGCATGGCTTGAAGCGGGCGGCGCATATGCCGTGCGCTTCGGCTTGGGCGCGCTTAATGCGCATTATTTGGACGCGCCGTATTTTTCAGCGGATATATTGGAGCGGGCGGCAGGCGTAAAAAGCGGCGAATACTACGTTAAAATGATGGTTGCATGGCTTTTTGCAACGGCGCTTGCAAAGCAGTACGGCGCGGCGCTGCCGTATATACAAAACCGCCGCCTTGACGCATGGACGCACAACAAGGCCATACAAAAGGCCGTAGAAAGCCGCCGCGTGACGGATGAACACAAGGCGAAGCTCAAAACGCTGAAAATAAAATGAATCGCAAAAAAGCGGCACGCCGCCTTTTTGAGTTTTCTCGGGCTTTGCCTTTCGCCTTTGCTCACGGGCGGCAAAGCCCGCAGGGTACGAAAAACCTATTGGTTTTTCATCCGTTCTGACGCGCATGTCGTCAGAGCCGGATTGAACATAAGGGGCTGCGGCCCCTTATCAACCCCAGGGTTTTTTATCCGAATCAGCCGGAGAC
>CABSAH010000176.1 GCA_902475645.1 uncultured Christensenellaceae bacterium
ATAATAAAACGAAGAAAGCCGGCCGGCAAAAGAAACGGTAAAAAAGGCAGCTCGTTCGAGGATAATGTATTTACGCTCGATTCTTCATGCGGTCAAAAGGACGAGAATGTTAATGAACCGATTCCAATGCATAGGTTAGAGCCGATGCGAACCATCGATAACGATGATGAAGGCCCCGAATTTATGCCAACAAGGGGACAGATACGAAAGCGCGCCATGAAGGAAAAGGCGGTTGATAAGGCATTTGACAAGCTGAACGAGGAAACCGTAAACGTGGATTATTTCCACGATGTTCAGCCCGATGACGACAACAGGATAACAAAGAATGCGCCCGCAAAGGCCGCCGATACGCTTGCGGACAAGCCGATATATGAACCGACGGAGCTTGCTCCCGCAACGGCCAAGCAGCAGCGATATGAAGCGGAGGAGACGGAGGATATACCTTCTTCCGCCGCGCCCGTAGTTGATTATCAGCGCCCGCCGTACAGCCTTTTGAACAGCCCTGCTTCCGATATGCCAACTGGTAACGAATCGCCGCAGGAAAAAGCAAAGCTGCTTATAGAAACGCTTGCCACGTTCAATATTCCCGCAAGGATAACGAATATATGCGTGGGCCCCGTTATAACGCGCTTTGAGCTTCAGCCCGCGCAGGGCATAAGGGTGAACCGCATAACTTCGCTCAGTCAGGATATTGCGTTGGCACTTGCCGCGCCGCTTGTGCGTATAGAGGCTCCTATCCCCGGCAAGGCGGCAATAGGCATAGAGATACCCAATAAAAATGCCGCGCAGGTGCTTTTGCGGGAGGTTATTGAGTCCAAAGAGTTCCGCTCGGAGCGTTCGCCCATATCCTTTGCGCTCGGTAAGGATATTGCGGGGCGTATAGTTTGCGCAAACCTTGAAAAGATGCCGCATCTGCTTATTGCCGGCGCTACGGGTTCGGGCAAAAGCGTTTGCATAAACGATATATTGTTAAGCATGGTATACAAGGCTTCTCCGAATGACCTAAGGCTGGTGCTTATAGACCCCAAGGTAGTTGAAATGCGCGTATATGCGCCGCTTCCGCATTTGATGCTGCCGGTTGTGACGGACCCCAAGAAAGCCGCAGGCGCGCTGAAATGGGCCGTACTGCAAATGGAACAGCGGTATCAAAGCATGGCAAAGGTGAACGCACGCGATCTTGCCCGCTATAATGCGTTGGTTGAAGAAAGCGAAAGGCTGCCGAAGCTTGTTGTTGTTATAGACGAGCTTGCGGACCTTATGATGGTTGCGGCAAAGGATGTTGAGGACTCGATATGCCGCATTGCGCAGCTTGGCCGCGCGGCGGGCGTGCATCTTATCGTTGCAACGCAAAGGCCGTCTACGGACATTATAACAGGGCTTATAAAGGCGAACATACCTTCAAGAATTGCCTTTGCGGTATCGTCGGGCGTTGATTCCCGCGTAATACTCGATACTACGGGCGCTGAAAAGCTTCTTGGCAAGGGCGATATGCTGTTCCACGCAAACGGCGCAAGCAAGCCCATACGCGCGCAGGGCGCATTTGTTTCCGATGAGGAGGTTGAGCGCGTGATGGACTTCTTCGCGCAGACAAATACCCAGCCGCCACTTGAGGAAGAAGCGTTCGACAGAATAACGGGCGAGGCTGTTCAAGGTCCGGCACACGGCAACGGCAAGCAGGAGGACGAGCTTTTGCCGGAAGCAGTGCGCATAGTTATGGATAGCGGACAAGCGTCCATATCCATGATTCAGCGCAGGCTCCGCGTGGGCTATGCGCGTGCGGCAAGGCTTATAGACATAATGGAGCAGCAAAAAATCGTTTCCGGCTTTGACGGAAGCAAGGCAAGAAAGCTGCTGATAGACAGGGCGGAGTTTGAGCGGCGCTTCGGCGCGGGCGCGAACGAATGCAAAAACGAAACGGGCGAAAGCGAGGTAACTGCAACGGATGAAGAGATATAAGGCAGGCATAATTTCATTAGGCTGTTCAAAGAATCTGGTGGATTCGGAGCTCATGCTCGGCTGCCTTAGGGACGCGGGATTCGATATAACGGCGAACGAGCAGGACGCAGACGTTATTATCGTAAACACTTGCGGCTTTATTGCATCCGCAAAGGAGGAATCCATAAACACAATACTCGAAGCCGCGCGGGACAGGAAGGACGGGGCAAAGCTTGTTGTGGCCGGATGCCTTAGCCAAAGATATCCAGAAGAACTGAAGGAAAGTTTGCCTGAGGTGGATCTTTTCTGGGGCGTTGGCAGGCACGGGGAGCTTGCGGACGCAATATGCGCAATGCTTGGCATTAAATGCGGCTGCACATACAGCGGCGCTCGTATGCTTTCTACGCCCGAATACAGCGCGTATCTTCGTATAGCCGACGGATGCGACAACCGCTGCACATACTGTGCGATTCCCTTAATACGCGGCGGCAGGCGCAGCGTGCCTATTGAAAAGCTTGTTGCGGAAGCCAAAACGCTTGCTAACGGCGGCGTGAAGGAGCTTACGCTAATCGCGCAGGATACATCCGCATACGGTTCCGATATATACGGCGAGCCGAAGCTTGCGGAACTGCTGAGCGAGCTTTCCGAAATAGACGGCATAAAGTGGCTTAGGGTATTATATGCTTACCCAAACACGGTTACGGAAAAATTAGTGGACACTATGCTTAATAACGAAAAGATAGTGAACTACATAGACATGCCAATTCAGCATATAGACCCCGTTATGCTTGAAGCAATGAACCGCCACGGCTCCGCCGAGCATATCCGCCGCATAACCCGATACATACGCGAAGCATCGCCTGATTTTATACTGCGCACAACGGTTATGTTAGGCTTCCCCGGTGAAACGGATGAGCAATTTGAGTTGCTGTACGACTTTTTGAAAAACGAACCGTTTGATAGGGTGGGGGCATTCACATTCTGCCCGGAGGACGGCACAAAGGCCGCGCTTATGGATGGACAGATAGCCGAGACAACAGCCGATGCAAGGCTTGATAAGCTAATGCGCATGCAGCAAGCCGTGTCGCTTGAGCTGAACAAGAAGCGCATAGGCAAGGAATACGAGGTACTTATAGAGCGCGTGGATAATGGCGCTTGCTACGGCAGAAGCTATGCGGAAGCCCCGGATGTGGACGGCATAATCAAAATAACAGACGTGCCCGCTTCCGTAAAGGCAGGCGACTTTATACGCGCAAAAATAACGAATGCATCCGCATATGATCTGAAAGGAGAATTTGTAAAATGAACGTTCCCAACAAGCTTACCATAACCCGCATGGTGCTTACGCCTATATTTGTTGCATGCTTTTATATTCCGGTAAGCTGGAATATGTATCTTGCGGGCGCCCTATTCGTATTGGCATACCTTACAGATATGCTCGATGGGCTAATTGCGCGCCGCATGAATATAGTTACCGATTTTGGCAAGCTTATGGATCCTATTGCGGATAAAATACTTTCCGCCGCCGCTATGATAATGCTAACGGCTGTTGGCTTGCTTTCTCCGATAGCCACGCTTATAACCATATCGCGCGAATTCGTAATAAGCGGCTTCCGCCTTATATATGCAAATAAGAACATAGTCATTGCCGCAGGTCCTTTGGGCAAGCTTAAAACGCTTACGCAGTTCATAGGCATAACGCTTATGCTGTTCC
>CABSAH010000177.1 GCA_902475645.1 uncultured Christensenellaceae bacterium
AATAGGGCGCCCCCCACCACATTCCAACGATGCCGTCATCGTTCACATAGTATGTGAGCGTTTCATATGGCCACGGCTCGTTATAAGTACCCGAATCCGTAATAGCGTCGCCTCTATTCGAGGTATAGGTGATGGGCAGCCCGTTAAAATCGCGGGTATACCGCAGCACATAGCAGCATCTGACTGGATTTGTTCCGCCTGCACCGCCGTATTCTTTTGTTGTTGAATAGTGCATCATAAAGGGAATATTCAGCTTTTCGGTCAAGCTGTCGCACAGCTGCTTTGCCTTTTCCTGCGAAATGGTAATTTGCGGAATATCCTCCAGGCTTATTGACTTATCAAGCCGAGTTATGTTTTCCGCTGTGACATAGCTTATTACAAAGCCGTCCGGAGCCGTGTTCTGCGAATATAAAGCGCGGGAATTACCTAAACCCTGTCCGTTATATATCTGTATGCCCTCATAGCCAAACTCTAACGATATACCTTCGCCGTATATCAATGCAAAACCTTCATCATCGACCTCGAACAAACCCGAGATAGGGGCATCCTGCGCATCGTCCGCCGCGTTGTACTCCTGATATAAAGCGGCGATAGATTGTTGAATCCATTCTTCCCATGTCAAGATTTCTCCGTTTTTGCCATAGTGTGACATCCTTAAATCCTCATCAGAGGGGCCGGAAAAAAGCTGCTGTTGCGCAATGAGTATCTGTTTCATAATGCTGCTTTTTGAGGGTGCGGAATATGGGTCGTACAATTTCGAATGAACGAGCTCATGCAGCAGCACATCTGCCTGCTCTTGGGATATGGAGCCTGTGCTTATTCTGATAATTGGTGCCGTGCTGGCTTCCGGCACATCGACTGCGGCATTTACCGAAACAGCTGTCATTCCGTCAGAACTTACAAAATCCGCTTCATATCGCAGCGGAGCGTTCACTTTTTCAGCTACGCTTTCGTCGCTTAATCCTTCGCTGGCCTTATCGATTAAACGGTCGGTATCCTTGCCAACTACAATATCCTGTTCCGGTGTAGGCTGGCAGGCGGCAGCGCCAAATGCCACAGCCATGCAAAGCAGAATTGCTATATATCTTTTCATAATTGCCTCCTCAGTAGCCCCTTGCTAAATCGATTATGCTGCCGTCTACCGCATTAACTGACACAAACGGCGTATCTTTTTTTAGCGCTATTTCAAGGCCGTCCTTGCTGCGACCGATCTGAACCCCGTAAAAATTCCATACCGGCACGAGCAAACCATTGTCAATGTTGTTCTTTTCAATGATTCGCTGCAATGACAGCGTTACCTTTGTGACCACAAATTCAAGCTGACTGAGGCCGGAATTGATATCGGCGGAATCAAATAGTTGCTCATTCTCATACAGAATCATTTTCTTGAATATCGAACTTATGTCAGAGAACGGCAGCATGCTGCTGTTCTTTGCCATTACATTTGTTACTTTGTATGGCGAATTCCATGAAAAGCTCCCGATGCCTTCCGGCATGACAGACAAAACAATATCCTCATGTACCCATTGGGGCCCCCACGCTTCATCTGTTACAAACGTGGACGGCACATCGTGCGTGACCAGTACTCCGCTGATATTTCTGCAATAATTCAGCGTGTAATATATGCGAACATCACCCTGAACATTGAGCGCGCAGGATTGCAGGGATTGCTTGTAGATTTCATCAAAGTTCAGGGCTTCCTGTTTTGTCAGCTGATTCTTGTTTGCCAATGCGCTTACCTGCGCGGCTTCCATGGGATTAGAGAAAACTATGTTCAAATACATATTTCCAAGGCTGAACACTTCGCTTAATCCCAAATCTTCAATCAACTTTTCGCCCTGCTTATATGCCTGTTCAGGTGTAAAGCCCGATAAATCCACCAGTTCGGGGGGATAGTTATCTGCCGATACCGTGCCCCATTGATATGTTACGGAAGTATCGCTCGGTTCTATTGAGCCGTTTTCATATAGCAGAACAGCATCTTTTGAAACGTCCTCGCCTACGGGGCTATTATTTACGCTAAACCGAATGACATTATCCACTGTGTCATCAGGGCTTTCGGACAGAGCCACGCCGTAATAGCTTTCGGTTTTGTCCATTGTATATTGGTCATATTTATACAGCTCTGTAAGCTGCGTGCTGCCTTTTATCCATTCAAACGTATCGACCACGTATTTGCTGTTGCATAGTCCTTTAAGCTTGGACAGAGTTTCTTCATCATAGCTTTTCTGCTCGGCGTTGGTGTTAGGGTCTGCAATGCGCTTTTGCAGGTTCATAATTTGTGCTTCGAGATTGGATTTCAAAACCACACCCTGCTGTACCTGATACATTTCCGTATCGCCAACGAGAGCCTTATATGCCTTATCGATAAACTCCTGCGAAAAGTCGGACGGCGCAACTTCCACTATGGGAACCGTTTCAACGGACGGTAAATAAACGGGCGCTTCGCCGCTCAACAACATCTTGCCTTCAAAATACGTTTCATTTACATTATATTTATCTGGAATGCCGAGAGCGGATATCAGGCTGCTACCATCCGTATCGGATGCCTGTGCTTGCTTAATCATTCTTTCCGTATCCTTCTTCACCACGATCAGCTTCTCCGGCGTGGGTTGGCAGGCGGTGGTGAAGCAGCACGCCAAAAGCAGCGCCGACAGCAGCGCGGCAAGTATTTTTACCGGGGCTTTGCTCCTGTGCGCGCCGAACACGCCCCGCACCCTGCGTTCAGCGTCCTTTTCCGCGGAGGAAAGCGCCATACCTAACGCCGAATTTGCGCGGCAGGGCTGAGAGAATAGCGCAAGCAGCGTCATGGCGTACTCGCGGCGTTCAGCGCCGTTGAGCCGCGCCGTAACCGCGCTGTCGCAGGCAATCTCCATGTCCTTCATAAGCTCCCGCTTTATAAGCCATACAATGGGGTTGAACCAGTATACGCACGTCAAAAGGCGCAAAAGCAGCATAAGCAGATGGTCGCGCCGCCTGTAATGGGTCAGCTCATGACGGAGTGCGCACGCCAACTGCGCATCCGTAAGCGTGTCGGTGATATTTGCGGGAAGCAGTATCATAGGCTTTAGGCTAACCGTAAGCGCAGGCGAGTATATTCCCGCCATGCTTTGCAGCGGCAATTTGTGCGCAATGTCAAGCTCGGCACAGCATGCATCATATATATCGCGCGTCCGTTCATCCGTCGGCAGGGTGTTGTGCGCTATTGCAAGGCGCAGCCGCCTTTCGCCGAACAGTAAAGCGGCGGCGCGGAACGCCATGCCCGCGACCCATAGCGCAATAAGGGCGTCAGCCAATGCGATTGTAAACACAGGCTTTGGCGAATCGGCGGCGGGCAGCGGCTCCTGCACGGGCGTAGGCGCTTCGCTGCGCAATGCTTCACTTGGGGCGGCTTCGCGCGCGGCGGCGGGAATTGTAGCTTCAACGGCGCTTACTTCATTGCTTACTTCATTCATTTGTTGCTGCACGAGCGGTTTCTCCTGCTCCACGGTAAAAAAGTGAAAGCCGCTTTCTATTGTCACGGGTATGCATAGCCGTGCAATGACCAAAAACCACAGCGCAAAATGCAGCGCGGGTGAGAGTTTGTTCTTGAACGCAAGCTTAAAGCCCGTTACAGCCG
>CABSAH010000178.1 GCA_902475645.1 uncultured Christensenellaceae bacterium
CTCTCCACAACTAATTAACAAATTCAAATTTTCCACACTCTACTAACCCCATACAATTGAACTTCGTTCAATTGTCATCCCGAGCTCTAAAGAGCTCGGTCAATTCCGATTTGTAGGTCTATTCGGTTCCATGCTATCACATAACGGGATAAAATACAAGAACAGCCACTGCAGTTCAAACTACGGTGGCTGTTAACTGTCTTATGAACACCGCTCCTTTTGCCCCGCCCTGTTTTTATTCAGGTTTATTTCATGCCGTCAAGCCGCGCCATGGCCTTTTTGAATTCTATTGCAAACAGTATTGCCGTACACGAAACGGCTATAAAGTCCGCCACCGGCTCGGCCATATATACGGCGGTTGTCTTATCGGCAAATATTGCGGGCATAATGTATATAAGCGGTATGAGCAGCACGAATTTTCTAAGCACGGCAACGATTATGGAGCATTTTGCATTGCCTATTGACACAAACGTCATCTGGCAGGCTATCTGTACGCCGAACACAAACAGCGCCGCGCAGTATATCCTAAGCGCGCCAGCCGTGAATGCAATAAGCTCCGCATTGGTTGTAAAAAGACCCGCAAACGCTTCCGGAAACAGCATTATTATGCCCCACAGCGCAAACGAATAGCAAAGGCACACCCTTAACAGCAGCTTAAACGTTTGCTTTACGCGGCCGGCGTTCTTTGCGCCGTAATTATAGCTTGAAATCGGCTGCGCGCCCTGCGCAATGCCCGAAAGCGGCATCATTGCAAACTGCATGACGCTTGAAAGTATCGTCATTGCGCCAACGGCTATATCCCCGCCGTATTTGAGCAGCGATGAATTGAAGCACACGGATATTATGCTTTCGCTTGACTGCATAACGAATGCCGCAAGGCCAAGCGCAATGCAGGGCAGAATAAGCTTGAAATCTATAGTCAGCCTATCCCGCCTGAGCTTCAATATGCTGTTTCCCTTTATAAGAAAGCGCAGTACCCATATGCAGGATATGCCCTGCGATATTATGGTTGCAAGCGCCGCGCCCGCAACGCCCATATTGAACACGAATATGAACAGCGGATCAAGCACTATGTTTGATACCGCGCCTATCAGCACGGTAAACATGCCAACCTTTGCAAAGCCCTGCGCGGTTATGAACGCATTCATGCCCAGCGTAAGCTGCACGAAAATCGTGCCTATGGCATATATGTTCATATAGTCAACGGCATAGCCTATCGTGTTTTCGCTTGCGCCGAACGTAAGCAGCAAATCGCGGTTCCATATCAGCAGCACCGCCGTAAGCACAACGGATATGCAAAGCTGAAGCGTAAAGCAGCCGCCAAGTATCCTTTCGGCTGATTCCGTATCGTCCGCACCCATGGCTATTGATGCACGCGGCGCGCCGCCGGAGCTTACAAACGCCGCAAATGCGGATATAATAAGTATTATAGGCATACATACGCCAACGCCCGTAAGCGCGAGGCTGCCGTCGGCACCCATGTGGCCTATGTATATCCTATCCACAATGTTATACAGCATGTTTACGAACTGCGCCGCAACCGTAGGTACGGCCAATTTCACCAGCAGCTTGCCGATGGGCTCCGTACCGAGAAAAGATTTATCCTGCCGCATATATCCGTTCCTTCCCGCCGCGTCAAGCACGGCAATACGGCCAATAGTATATGTCACCAATAATGATAAAGTCCCGCTCCCCATTGTGAATAAAATGGAAACTGTGTTTGAGCTTGGCCGTATTTGCGTTATAATGAGCATCGGCAGAGAGGGGGCGCAATATGACCGATTTTATTTCAAAAGAGCCCATTTACAAGGGCTGGTCCGAAGATAAAAAATACCGCGTGACCGATGGGCGGGGAAACAGCTTTCTTCTGCGCATATCGCCTATTGAAAAATACGAAAGCAAAAGGAACGAATACGGGCTGATGCGCCGCGTGGCGGAGCTTGGCGTGCCCATATGCGCCCCGCTTGAATTCGGCATATGCGACGAAGGAGTATATTCCGTACAATCATGGATAGACGGCGCAGACGCGGAGCAGGTTATTCCCGGCCTTTCCCATGCGGAGCAATATGCATACGGCACGGACGCGGGGCGCTTCCTCAGCACCATGCACTCCGTTCCCGCGCCCGAAACGCAGGAGGATTGGGGTATCCGCTTCAACCAAAAGATAGACAGAAAGCTTGCCTCCTATGAGGCCTGCCCGCTCAAATATGAAAACGGACAGGCGGAGGCGTTTATAGATTACATAAACAAAAACCGCCATCTGCCCTATGGCAGGCCGCAAACGTTTCAGCACGGCGATTATCACATAGGCAACATGATGATAGACAACAGCGGCAGGCTATACATAATCGATTTCAACCGCTGCGACTTCGGCGACCCGTGGGAGGAATTCAACCGCATAGTATGGTGCGCACAGAAGGCGCCCATATTCGCTTCCGGCATGGTGGACGGATACTTTGACAAAAGCGTGCCTATGGACTTCTGGAAGCTGCTTGCGCTTTACATAAGCAGCAACACTCTATCCTCCCTCCCTTGGGCCATACCGTTCGGCGAAGGGGAAATAGCAACCATGCGGAATCAGGCAAGCGATGTGTTTAACTGGTATAAGGGCATGAGCGACCCCGTGCCGGCATGGTATCGCAAGGACTAATGAATATCACAGCAGGCGGGAGCGCGTTGTCTGTTTTTACTGCGCTATTTCATAATGCGTAATACATACCATACTAAAGATACAGCAAAAAAGCGACTCCCCGTATGAGAGGAATCGCTTTTTTCATGAAAGTAGTGACCTACTTTGATACAAAATGCGCACCCGCTCAGACTTTTCGTTAAAAGGTGCACACCCTTAAATCTCAATACCCTTAGAAATGAAAGCCCTCGATAAATTGGAAGTTATCATTCTTTGCTGTACCGATATTCAAGACCGTAGTCCCGCCCATCAACTGTCATATTCAAATAATCGTATCCCTCTTCCATCACGATTTGGAATCCACATTTTTTGTGTGTCTTCAAAGATGCAATATTCTTTTTGTCCACACAATCACAAAGTCGGAAAGAACCATCTTTTTTCATGGTTTCCAAAACATCTATCAGAAGTCGTGACGCATACCCTTTTGCTCTGTGACTTGGACGGGTCTCAAGTGCTTCAAGATAATATATTCCTGGTTGGGTCAGGCACGTTCTTAATGCGCTGATCCAAACGCCGTTTTCCTCGAGAACCCAGTAGGTTGCTCCGGTATGTTCAAAAAAATCTTTCTGCAAAAAATCCATGAAACCGGCTTCGACCATCCAAACCGCCTTGCGCTTATCTGTTTCGTCAGGATAGAAGTAGTCTGTGTTTTCATAATTGCTTTCTGAATAGACTTCCATCAGGTTTTGTCCATCCAAGTCACAATAGCGCGTTATTCTTAACAGCATGTTTTCCTCCATAGCTTGACCATCTTCACAAATTGCGATTTGTCGAGCCATTTTTCACTTTCATAATTCTACAAGAAAAACAAAAAACTGGACACCCATAATGATAACCATCGTATCAAAATTGGTGCCCAGTTATGGTCGGGGCGAGGTGATTTGAACACCCGGCCTTTTGGTCCCGAACCAAACGCG
>CABSAH010000179.1 GCA_902475645.1 uncultured Christensenellaceae bacterium
CCCTTACTTCAAAAATACTTTCAACCATGCTTGCTGCGGGACTGAAGCTTGAGGACGCGGTGGAAACACTTGTGGAAACGCTGCCCGTATGCTCGGTAAGGAACATTGCGTACTCAACGTTTACGATAGTGCGCATAGCCAACAACCGCAAGGTTGAAATAATTCAATACGATAACCCCTGCGTTATAATGCTGCGCGACGGCAAAAGCGTTGACATCCCCTTCCGCGAAAGCTATATAGGGGACAAAAAGGTCATAAAGGCGGAAATAGACGTTCAGGAGCATGACACCTTTCTTGCCTTTACCGACGGGGTGGAGCACGCGGGCATTGGGTTAAGCTACAATTTCGGCTGGAAGCGTGAGGATATAATAGACTATATCACCGCCTTCTGGGACGTTGGGTACACGGCCAAAACCCTTTCCACCATATTGATAGGCGAAACGAACCGCCTATATGAGGGCAAGCCCGGCGACGATGCAACCGTATGCACAATAAGGATACGCCGCCGCGAACCCGTAAGCCTTATAATTGGCCCACCGTCCAACAGGGATGACTGCAACAAGATGATGTCCCTGTTCTTCGCCAAGGAGGGCAAGCACATAGTCTGCGGCGGAACCACAAGCACCATAGCCGCGGAATATTTGAAAAAGCCGCTGAGACCGAACCTTGACTTCTACGATCCATCCATACCGCCCACGGCGGAAATAGAGGGCGTAGACCTTGTTACGGAGGGGGTGGTGACAATAAACAGGGTGCTTGATTACGCGGTGAACTATCTGGCGGACAATACCTCCTTTGAAAAATGGAACTACAAAAAGGACGGTGCCAGCAGGATAGCCCGAATGCTGTTTGAGGATGCGACGGATATAAACTTTTTCGTAGGAAAAGCCGTTAACCCGGCGCACCAGAACACGGATTTGCCCATCAATTTCACCATAAAGATGCAGCTTGTTAAGGAGCTTGCAAAATGCCTTGAAAAGATGGGTAAAAAGATAAACGTGAGTTATTTTTAATTTTTTGCTTACAAAAGCAAGTATAATCAGGAGGATCTACAAAACCATGCAAACCCAATTCGACTTCACTGTGGTCGATCGCATAATAGACGATCATGGTGCAAAGCAAAGCGCGACGATTGCGATTTTGCAGGATATTCAGGAGCATTACCATTATTTGCCCCGCGAGATATTCGACCATATTGCAAAACGCCTTGGTATGCCGAGCGCAAGCATCTATTCCGTGGCAACGTTTTATGAGAACTTCTCCCTTGAGCCCAAGGGAAAATACGTTATAAAGTGCTGCGACGGCACGGCCTGCCATGTACGCGGCTCCATGCCCATACTTAATCGGCTGCGCGAAGAGCTTAATCTTGCGGAGGGGGAAAAGACTACCAAGGACCTTCTTTTCACGCTGGACACCGTGCATTGCCTCGGCGCATGCGGCCTTGCCCCCGTTATAATGGTAAACGACAATGTTTATCCCACCATGACGCCTGATGCGGCAGCCAAGCTGATAAGCGACCTGAGGGAAAAGGAGAACGAGAATGCTTAAATCACGCCAGGAACTTATAGATATCCGCAAGGAATATGCAAGGTATCTTACCGCACAGCAGCATAAGATACTGGTTTGCGCGGGTACCGGCTGCATAGCGTCCGGCTCGCTGAAGGTATATGCCGAATTTAAGCGCCTGCTTGAGCAGAAGGGTCTGCCCTGCCTTGTTGAGTTGAAGAAGGAAAACGAGGAGGACGGCATCGGCCTTAAAAAGACGGGCTGCCAGGGCCTTTGCGAAATGGGTCCTCTTGTAACGATAGAGCCCGAAGGCTTCCTGTACATGAAGGTTCAGGTTTCCGACTGCGAAGAAATAATCGAAAAAACCGTACTCAACGGCGAACATATTGCCCGCCTTGCCTTCCAGAAGGGCGGCGTGGTGCGCAAAAAGCAGTCCGACATACCCTATTATCAGCTTCAGACCCGCATAATGCTGGAGCATTGCGGCCACATAGACGCAACCAGCATAAAGGAATACATCGCCATAGGCGGTTACACCGCGTTTGAGAAGGCGCTGTTCGATATGGGGCCTGAGGATATAGTAAACACCATATCCGATGCAAACCTGCGCGGACGCGGCGGCGGAGGATTCCCCACGGGCCGTAAGTGGAGCCAGGTTGCAAGGCAGAAGTCCCCTGTTAAATACATCGTCTGCAACGGCGACGAGGGCGACCCCGGCGCGTTCATGGATTGCTCCGTTATGGAAGGCGACCCGCACAGGATGCTGGAGGGCATGATGATAGCGGGCCGTGCCTGCGGCGCGCATGACGGCTATATATACGTCCGTGCGGAATACCCCATGGCCGTTGAAAGGCTGAAGAACGCCATAGCTCAGGCCGAGGAAATGGGTCTGCTGGGCGAAAACATACTCGGTAGCGGCTTTGATTTCCATATGCATATAAACAAGGGCGCAGGCGCATTCGTATGCGGCGAAGGCAGCGCGCTTACCGCCTCCATTGAAGGCAAACGCGGCTTCCCGCGCGTAAAGCCCCCGCGCACCGTTGAGCATGGCCTTTTCAATGAGCCTACCGTGCTGAACAACGTTGAAACGTTTGCAAACGTTCCCCTTATAATATCCAACGGCGCCGATTGGTATAAGACCATTGGCCCCGAAAACAGCCCCGGCACCAAGGCCTTCGCCCTTACCGGCAACATTGAAAACACCGGCCTTATAGAGGTTCCCATGGGCACCACGCTTGAAGAGGTTATATACGGCGTGGGCGGCGGTATGCGCGGCGGATCGGAATTCAAGGCCGTGCAGATAGGCGGCCCGAGCGGCGGCTGCCTGACCACCGAGCATCTTAAAATACCCCTTGACTTTGACTCCCTCAAAAAAGTGGGCGCAATGATAGGCTCCGGCGGCATGGTAGTTATGGACAGCAAGACCTGCATGGTTGAGGTTGCGCGCTTCTTCATGAGCTTTACGCAGAACGAATCCTGCGGCAAGTGCGTGCCCTGCCGCGAAGGCACCAAGCGTATGCTGGAGGTGCTGGAGCGCATAGTAGCCGGCAAGGGTCAGGATGGCGACATAGAGCTGCTTGAGGATTTGGCGGACACCATTTCCGCGGCCGCGCTGTGCGGACTGGGCAAAACCGCTCCCAATCCCGTAATGAGCACCATAAAGTATTTCCGCGACGAATACGAGGCGCACATTTACGATAAGCGCTGCCCCGCGGGCGCATGTCCCAGGCTTAAGCGCATACATATCGATCCGGAGCTTTGCCGCGGCTGTTCCCGCTGCGCCAAGGGCTGCCCCGTGGGCGCCATATCCGGCCAGGTCAAATCCCCCTTCGTCATTGACGAGAAGAAGTGCATAAAGTGCGGCGCGTGCGTATCCACCTGCGCGTTCCACGCCATTAAGGAGGACTGAGCAAAATGAAAAACAAAGAATATATGCTCATAGACGGCAATCCCGTTGAAATAAACGGCGAAAAGAACCTGCTGGAGGTTATACGCAAGGCAGGCATAGAGCTGCCCACCTTCTGCTACCACAGCGAGCTTTCCGTATACGGCGCATGCCGCATGTGCATGGTAGAAAACAGCCACGGCGGCATGGA
>CABSAH010000180.1 GCA_902475645.1 uncultured Christensenellaceae bacterium
TGCGCAGGTTGCCTATGTGCGCATAGTGATACACCGTAGGCCCGCAGGTATACATTTTAACAAGGCTTGGGTCGTTGGGTATGAATTCTTCTTTTTTATGCGTTGCCGAATTATATAAATACATGCTTTTCTCCTTTTGCATATCTATTGATTGTATTCATCGCCGCCGTTAAGCCGGCCCGTAAGCTCCATATATTCAAGCTTTTCCCTAAGCTGCTCAACGCTCATGGGCGGCTGTTCGCTCCCCATGCAGTCATGACATTCATTGCCGCAGTCCGGACATTTGCAGCCGCTTTGCAGCCCGTGCTCCACCTGAACCATATATGTTCCGCATACTCTGCATGAACATCGCATTTTTGTTCCACCTCCGTATATATAAGCCGCGTATTCAGCCCTCGGCGGCCGCGTTTTCCTGCGCCGCTTCCGGCACGGCCTCGCCGCCGTATTCGGCGCCTATTATTCCCGCCTGCGCGTCTATCGCCTTAATCTGCCGTTCAAGCGCGCCGTTGGGCTTTATCCATCGCCTTATGCCGGTAAGCGGTATCATAAGCTCCGGCCAAGGCTCGGATATTGTTGTTATTTCATACGGGCGATACATAACGGCTATGCTTGCGCCCGTTAAATAAAACATTCTCCCGTCCTCTATGGGCAAAATGTCGCTCAAAAGCGTCATGCTCCGCTCCTCGGCGGCAGACTGCACCAATGCGCTTAGCCCGCTGCGCCACGAGCCGTCCCCTTCTTCAAAGCAATCCTGTATCTGTATCTCCCGCCCAAGCGCAATATCGTATGTTAACGGCATATTGTCTATAAGCTCGCCATTATCCATATCATAAAAGCTTATCATCATGGACAGCACGCCGTTTGCGTTGCACTTTATTCTAAAGGACGTTGATACGGCAAAATCGTAGCTCCTTATTTTGGAGCGCACGCGGATTGCGATAAGCGTTGATATATAGCCGTATTCCCTATCCGCAACGGCAGGGCACAGCATAACGCTTCTGTCGTCCACCAATTCCTCGTGCCGCATAAGCTCCAGCCGTTCATATGTCCTCTCCCCGCCTATCGGCGCGGCGCTTTCCGTGGGTGTCCCGTCCGGCGTTGCCGCATCCCATGCGGGGACGTCCGCCGAACAAGCGCACATAAGCCCCATAATCAGCGCCGCAACAAGCGCGAAAGCCGCCGTTTTTATGCCGCGCGGAGCCATTATATTGCCGTTACGGTTTCCGTATTCTCCATTGCGCGCCGTATCATTTCGCTGAAATCCACCAGCGCCTCGCTTTCGCGCATTTTCAGCACCTCCGGCTTAGTAACCGGATGCTGCGGCACGAATACGGTACAGCAATCCTCATACGGAAGTATAGATGTATTGAACGTATCTATCTTTTTGGCAATGGCCACTATGTCGTTTTTATCAAAGCCTATAAGCGGGCGGAATACGGGCATAGTCACCGCATCATCCGTCACGCACAGGCTTTCAAGCGTTTGGCTTGCAACCTGCCCCAAGGCTTCGCCGGTGATAAGGGCGCGCGCGCCGTCCTTTTCCGCCCAAAGCTGGGCTATTTTCATCATAAGCCTGCGCATAAGCACCGTTGTTTCCTTGGGCGGGCATTTTTCGTATATGGCAAGCTGAATTTCGGTAAACGGCACAAGGTGCAGCTTTATCGGCCCGCTGTAACGCGAAACTATCCTTGCAAGGTCAACAACCTTGTCCCGCGCGCGTTCGCTGGTGTAAGGATAGCTGTAAAAATGCACAGCCGTAAGCTCCAGCCCGCGCCTTGCCATCATGTATCCGGCAACGGGGCTGTCTATACCGCCGGAGATGAGCAGCGTTGCAAGGCCCGCCGTACCCGTAGGCATGCCGCCCGCGCCCATAATCTCCTGAGCATATATGAACGCCATTTCCCGTATTTCCACGCAAAGCTTTATTTCCGGTTCCCTGATATCAACGCTTAGGTTCGGGAAGGCTTCCAATATTTCATGCCCAAGCTCGCGGTTTATCTCCTCCGAATTCATGAAGAAGCCCTTATCCGAACGGCGGCAGAAGCATTTGAACGTTGCCCTTTCGCGCATGCCGATCGCCTTTTCGGTTATGTCCCGCGCGGCGGCTACTATTGTATTCCAGTCCTTTTCAACGCCTACCGCGGGGCTTATGGAATGCACGCCGAACACCCTTGTAAGCCTGTCCACAGCCTCGTCCATATCCTCATCGGCTATGCCGTAAACGAATATCCTGCCCTGTTCCTTATGCACGGTGGCATTGAGTCCATTGAGCGAATGCTTTATGCCCTCTATCAGCTTGCGTTCAAAAAACGGCCTGTTCAGCCCCTTCAGGTGAATTTCGTCGTAACGAATAAGCAATACCTTTTCCAATGTTCATCCTCCGTATATCAAATAACTTATTTCCGTATATTCCGGCGGGGTATGCTCCCGCCGGATGCGCAATGCCGTGCTATCTTCTTTTGAACCTTCTCAGGAACGCAAGCTGCGCGGCTATTTCCTCGGCGGCAATATCCATTTCCTCCATCGTGTTGAATAGGCCAAGGCTGAAGCGTATCGCACCCTCCTGCCTGTCCCCCGTTACGCCCATGGCGTTGAGTATGCGGTTCTTGCCCTTTTTATGCGCGGAGCAGGCGGAGCCCGTGGATACGTATATGCCCTTTTCCTCCAGCGCGTGCAGCAGCACCTCTCCCCTTATGCCAAGGAAGGATACGTTCAGTATGTGCGGCGCGCCAAGCTCAGGCGCGGGGCCGTTTATAAGCGCATCGCTTATGCCCGAAAGGTTGTTTGCAAGCCTCAGCTTCATGCTCATCAGCCTTTTGCGTATATCGTCAATATTTTCGGTATAACAGCCAATCGCCGCATCCATGCCCATTATGCCGGGGGTGTTCGTTGTGCCGGAGCGCAGATTATGCTCCTGCCCGCCGCCTATCTGGCCGCCCGCAAAGCGCGTGCCGCGCTTAACGTACAGCGCGCCGACACCCTTTGGCGCATGGAATTTATGTCCGCTTACGGAATACATATCGCAATACCGCGCATCAAACGGCACCTTCAAAAAGCCCTGCACGCCGTCAACATGCACGATTGCCGCAGGTGCGCACCGCTTAACGGCCCTGTATATTGCGGGAATATCGTTTATTGCGCCGGTTTCGTTATTCACCTGCATAACGGATACGAACGCAACGTCGTTTGCAAGACTCTGCATCAGCATATTCACGTCGCACGCGCCCGTTTTATCCACGCGGGCTTCGTTTATAACATACTGCCCCTTCATGCTCATGGCGGCCTCGTATACGGACGGATGCTCCGTTGCGCCGACTATTATCCGCCCGCCGCCGCGCCGCGCCCTAAGCGCGCCGAATATGGCCGTGTTGTTGCTCTCCGTGCCGCCGGAGGTATATATTATCTCCTCGCTTTGGGCATGTATGGCGTTTGCAAGCCTTGCCCGGGCGGAATTGACGCTCCTTTCCGCCTCCACCGCCGCAGAATACGCGGCAGAGGGGTTGAAGAATTCCGCCTTCATGTATTTTGACGCTGTATCGGCGGCTATGTCCAGCGTGCGCGTTGTTGCGCTGTTGTCTAAATATATCATGGTTTCAC
>CABSAH010000181.1 GCA_902475645.1 uncultured Christensenellaceae bacterium
CCGCCCAAAAGCTGTCCCCGCGTGCGGGGAAAGTGGCACGAAGTGCCGAAAGGGGAACAGCTCAAACCCGCCGCGCGCCGTTTTCACCGCCTTACAAACTCTTACACAAAGCCTGCCCTGAAAGGGGAGGTGGATGCGAGTGAAACGAGCAGACGGAGGGAGTCGAAGTGGGAACGGCTAAATTCCCCATTACGAATCATTGTCCCCGTTCCGCGCCAAAAAGGAGCGCCCATGCGCTCCTTTTAGCTTTTCTTACACTTTGCTTATATGCTGTTTATGCTGAATCCACGCCTATGGGCGCGGGTGCAAATGCGCCGCATCAGCGCGCCAGCTCCTCCTTCATAAGCTCGCCCATGAGCTTCATGCCCTTTTCTATGTTCTCAAACGCCGTGCCGGAGAAGTTCAGGCGGAATGTGCCCTCGTGCCCTTCGGGATGGGCGTAGAAGTGTACGCCGGGAATGTAGGCTATCTTCTTTTCCTCGGTCGCGCGGCTGACAAGCTTGAGCATATCAAGCCCCTTACATTCGCCCCATACGAACAATCCGCCCTCGGGCCGCGTGTAGGTGCATTCCGCGGGGAAGTAGCTGTCCATGGCGCTGAGCATGGCGTCAAGCCGCCTGCCGTATTCGGGGCATATGCGCTCAAGCTGACCCGGCAGCAGCCCGCGCAGCAGAAATTCCGCCGCTATGGCCTGCGTAAGGTTTGCCGTGTGCGTATCCACGCCCTGCTTTGCAATGGTCATCTTGCGTATAAAGCCGCTTTCGCCGTATACGCTGCCAACCCTTATTCCCGGGGAAATAATTTTGGAAAAGCTGTTGAGCAGTATAACGTTTCCGCTCGTATCGAATTTCTTTATGGGCGGCAGGGGCTCCCCGCGGTAGCGCAGCTCGCAGTACGGGTCATCCTCGGCAACCAGCATATCGTACTCCGCCGCCATGCGGGCTATGGCCTTTCTTCTTTCAAGGCCGAGCGTTTTGCCCGAAGGATTCTGGAACGTGGGTATGCAGTAGAAAAGCTTGGGCCTGTGTTCCTTTATCAGCCTTTCAAGCTCCTCCGTAATAACGCCCTCATCGTCGCTCGGCACGCTTATCAGCTCCGCGCCCGCTATTTTAAGCGTTTGCAGCACGCCCAGGAACGTTGGCGCTTCCACAAGCACCTTGTCCCCCCTGTTTAAGAATATGCGGCATATAAGGTCCATGCCCTGCATGGAGCCGGTGGTGGGCAGTATGCAGCTTTCGTCCGCGTCAATGCCCTTGGGCTTTAGCATATGCTCGCTTATGGCGTGCCTAAGCGGTGCATAACCTTCCGTTGCGCCGTATTGGAGCATTTGCTCCGCCTTTTCTTTAAGAAGATAGTCCGTTATTTCCCTTATCTGCTCCGTGGGGAAGCTGGATGAAGAAGGGTTTCCGCCGCCAAAGGATATTATATCGCCCTTTGAAAGCAGCTTGAACAGCTCCCTTATTGCGCTGCCCGTAATTCCGTCCATTCTTTGTGCATAAGCCGGCATGATGTTCTCCTCCCGTATAAGCTATATATTGCATAATCCAAAACGCCCTTATCGGCTGATGATATTATTGTACGCCGAAAGGACGATTGGATTCAACAGTTATCGGGATTATATATTATATGCATTATTTAAGATATTCGCACGGCACGTCCCTGAGCGTTACGCGCAGCTCCTCCGCCGCCTCCGCCCTGTCCGCGCACAGGTCTAAAAGCAGCTTTGCCGCGGCTATTCTGTCCGCGTCGCGCGCATCGGCATTGGTGCATATGTCCGTAAGCGTTGCCATGCATATGTCCACGGCCGCCTTTGCCGCCGCCTTTCGCGTTTTGGCCATTATATCCCTCCTTTTTTTACAAAATAAGCGGTTGTATCCGCCCATGCATATATGGTATCCTGCTTTTTGAGGTGCATTGTATATGAAAAGCTTTGTTTGTATATTCATCGCCGCCGCGCTTTGCATTATGCTTGGCGCCTGCGCCGATTCCTCCGTATCCGGCGATACGCTCACGCCCGTGCAGCCGTATTCCCCGCCCGCCGCGCCGCAGTTCAGCCTTATACCGCAAACGCCCGCGCCCGTGCGGGAGGCTATAACTGCCGGAATACCCGAACATGGCGGCGTTCCGCTTGGGTCTTCCGACGGGGTGAGCTATTATGAGGGCTGTGTATTCTATCCCGAGGGTGCGGATGAAAAAACCGCGCTGCTCACGCTCCGCTATACATTGCCCAAATTCGGCGAAGGCTTCATAGGCGCTAAGGGCGCAAACGCCGCCGTTGAAGAATACAGGGAGGAGCTTTTGACCCGCGCGGCGGAGGAATACCTGCCCTATGCGGACGGAGCGTCCTCCGCATATGCAGGCGTTGATGCAAGCGTTACGCGCGCGGACGGCATGACCAACATATTCATAAACGAAGCCGCCGCGTTCGGCGATGCCGATGCCGACGCCCGCCTCAGCGTCATTGTGCTTGATGCGGAGGGCGAAAGGCTTTCGCTTGCGTCCGCCGCAATGGTTTACGAGGCCGAGCCACTTGCCGCGCAGCAGATATTCAATATGCTTGAAGCCCCGTCCGCCCCTGCCGCAGCATACGGCGACGTTACGGTTGACGGCATAGCGCTGGCAATGGATATATATTCGGGCTTTTTTGCGGCGGAGGGCGGCTACGGCATTATAATAGGCGCGGGCAAAATAGCCGATGAGGAGCAGGGCGCGCTTTCCTTCATAATACCCAAGGCGGCGTTCTATCCCCCGTGCGTGGGCGATGCCTTAACCGCCGCCGAATATGAAAGGCTGCGCGGCCCGCTCAATAACCTTGCGGCGGCCTGTGCGCTGGACTATGCGGATTTTGACGCTTCCCGCCCCGCGCCGTATGTGGCAAGCGCGTTTATGACCCGCGTACTGACAACCGGTGCGGAGGATACCCGCTTTGTTGCCGTTTCGCGCGATGAATACGGGCGCGTATACGGCTCCTATTTCGCTTCACCCGCGCCGGAGAGCATTTATACCGACGGCGACGGAACCTATACCGACGGCGAAAGCGTTATGCTGCCCGTATACCCCCACGCGGACTATGTTTTCCGCATTGACGACGCCGCCGCGGAGGGGGATTCGATAACCCTATACGGCATGATATGCTCCGGCGCCCCCGGCACGGCGGATGCATACGAGCTTACATACGCCTCCGCCAAGCTTTTGAAAAGCGACGGCGCGGCCTGCGGCTTTGTGCTTGTCAATATGCAGCTTCGTTAGCCGCCCGCTCCTTCATAAGGCTCAATGCCTGCTCCTTGCCGTCAAACAGCATAAGCTCCAGCGCCGCATCGGGCGCAAGCATATTAAGCTTAACAAGCGAAAGTATAGTTTCGTTATGCGCCGCAACGGTGAAGCGGTTTTCCCGCTGCGCCTTAACCGTTACCATAAATTCTATGGGCAGCGCGTTGTTCAGCGGCGATAGCGCATACATATCCTTATATGTGAACGCCATGGGCTCGCTTTGCCCATTCAGCCTTACCGTTCGGCCGAAGGTGCAGTATTCCCGCTCCACCTCAAGCTCCTGCCTTACGGCCTGCTCAAACGCGCCG
>CABSAH010000182.1 GCA_902475645.1 uncultured Christensenellaceae bacterium
TGAGGAAAACGATGCAAGCAAGAGAAATATCGCTCCCGACGCTTAGGCGGCTGCCGATATACCTTCATTACCTTAATTCCGTAAAGGAAGAGCGTACCAATATATCCGCAACGGCCATTGCCGCGTATTTCGGCATAAACGATGTGCAGGTCAGGAAGGACTTAGGCGTTGTAAGCGGCACGGGAAGGCCAAAGACCGGATACGTTATAGATGAGCTGATAGCCCAGATAAAGAATTGTCTTTGCTGCAAAAGCGACACCTCCGCCGTGCTGGTCGGCGCGGGAAACATTGGCAAGGCGCTGCTGTCCTATTCCGGCTTTGCCGATTTCGGGCTTAAAATCATTGCCGCGTTCGATACCGATTCTCGCCTTATGGGTTCATATATAAACGGAAAGCCGATATATTCCGTAAGTGAGCTTGAGCGCGTGTGCAAGGCGGAAAAGGTAAGCATGGGCATAATTGCCGTGCCTGTGGATTACGCGCAGAATATATGCGATAAGCTTGTATCCTCCGGCATAAGGGCAATATGGAACTTTGCGCCGGCCATACTAAAAAAGCCCGACAATGTACTGATAGAAAACGAAAATCTCGCTTCCTCATTGGCCATACTTTCGCGCCATCTCGGGGAAAGCGCAAGCCTGTAAAGGAGGCCGCACCAATGAATCTACTGCACCTTAAATACGCCGTTATAGTGGCGGAAGCAAATTCCATGACAAAGGCGGCCGAAATGCTTTTTACGGCGCAGCCGAATCTGAGCCGCGCTATAAAGGAGCTTGAAAGCGGGCTTGGCATAACCATATTCCGCCGCACGCCCAAGGGCATATTCCCAACCCCGCAGGGCGAGGAGTTTTTGGGCTATGCACGCAAGATACTTTCCCAGGTGGACGCGGTGGAGGCCATGTACAAAAGCGGGGCTAAGAAGGTCCCGCAGTTTTCGCTTTCCGCGCCCGGCGCGGGATATATTGCATCCGCCTTCGCCAACTTCTGCAAGGCGCTTGACCCCAAAACCCGCGCGGAGGTGATATACGCCGAATCCACGCCCAGCCGCACCATAACCAACGTTACCGACGGCGGATACAATATCGGCATACTGCGCTGCCGTCACGCGCAGGAGCATGCCTACAAAACCATACTTTCCGAAAAAGACCTTAGGTTCGAAATGATATGCGAATTCGATCCGGTGCTTACCATGTCCGCCTCTCATCCGCTTGCGAAAAGCGCAGGCATTACGCGGGACGAGCTTATCAATTATACCGAAATAGCCGTTCTGGACGCAAACGCGCCTTCCCTGCAGCTAAGCATAGCCCGCAAGAACGATATAGATTTCGATACGGTGCAGCATATATTCGTTTCGGATTGCCCCTCCGCGCTTTCGCTGCTCGGCTCCGTGCGCGGCGGCTTCATGCTCACCTCCCCCATGGATGCGGATATGCTGAAGGCGCACGGCCTTTGCCAATGCCAATACGCCGCCGAGGGCGTCCGCAGCCGCGATATTCTTATATATAAGAACAGCTACGCACTTTCGGCATTGGACAAAGCATTTATTGACGAGCTTATGAAGGTGAAGCGTTCAATGAAGTTAGCTAACGATTGACATAAATCGTATATAACAAATTGTTGCTGTTTACAGATTACACTTTGTCTGTTATTATATAAGCAAGCTTTATGATAAGGATATGTTAATGGGTGTTAATGTATCCTTTTCACAGCCTTGTTCAGACCACGATAAGGAGACGCGAAAGCGGAAAATGAGCATTACAGCGGACAGGATAATTGCCATAAGCACCGGAAAAACCATATATAAAGACGGGGATTCCGTGATTAAGGTTTTCTGCCGCCCGTATACAAAATTGGACGTTATGAAAGAAGCGTACAATCAAGCTCTGCTTGAAGCCGCCGCGTTGAGCGTTCCGCGTGTGCAGGAAGTGTTTTCTGCTGACGGCGGCTGGGCTATCCGCTATGAATATGCACGCGGCAAAGCATTAAGCCAGCTTATGGAAGCCGCCCCTGCTAAAGCCGGAGAATATATGGCGCAGCTTGTTGAAATACAGCGCACCATTGCTGCGGCGGATGCTCCGCTGCTCCCCCGCCTTGTAGATAAGCTGAAGCGCGCAATACTCACAGGCATACAGGATACCGAACGGCGCACTGAGCTTTGTGCGGCGCTTGATTCCATGCCCGACGGACGCTCCACATGCCGCGGTGCGCTTTTGCCGCGGGATATAATAGTGAACGAAAGCGGATATTGCGTGCTGAATTGGGCAAACGCCGCGCACGGCAACTCCTTTTTTGACGTGGCGGACACCTATGTTCAGCTTATGCTGGAGGATGACGAAAGGCTTCCGCTGTCCGCATTGTACATTGACACATTCTGTGCAGACGACGCCGAGCTTGAACGCACGGTGCGGCAATTCGTGCCCATATGCGCGGCGGCGCGCATGGGCAGCGCAAACGAGCGGGAACGCGGCATACTGAACAGGCTGATGCAAAAAAAATAATATGAAAAAGGAGAACTGAGTAATGAAGATCACTATCTGTATCGGCAGCTCATGCCATATCAAAGGTTCGCGGCAAGTGGTGGAGCAGCTTCAAGCCCTTGTGAGCGAAAGAGGACTTATGGACAGAATTGAGCTGGCGGGCACGTTTTGCATCGGTCAATGTCAAAGCGGCGTAAACGTGCTGATAGACGATCAACGTTTCTCGGTAACTCCGGAAACTACCGCTTCATTTTTCAATAATGAAGTTCTGCCAAGGCTGAGCGTATAAGGCGCTGCGCAAAAGGAGATGCGATGGAATACATCACATTCAAAAAATCAAATTGCAGGAACTGCCATAAGTGTATTCGCTACTGCCCGGTAAAATCCATTCGTTTTTCCGGCAATCAGGCGAACGTTATTAACGACGAATGTATACTGTGCGGCGAATGCTACGTTGTATGCCCGCAGAACGCAAAGCAGATTGCGGACGAAACGGAAATCGTCAACGTTCTGCTCGGCTCCGGCGCGCCGGTATATGCAAGCGTTGCGCCCTCCTTCACTGCGTATTTTGACGGCATAGGCATTGATTCCATGCGCGCGGGGCTAAAAAAGCTTGGTTTTGCCGATGCGGAAGAAACCGCAATAGGCGCAACCTTCGTTAAGCGCGAATATGAACGCATATCAAGGGAGGGCGTGCAGAACGTTGTTATAACCTCCTGCTGTCCAACCGTTAATATGCTTATAGAAAAATACTATCCCGAAATAACCGAATGCCTTGCCCCGGTGATGACGCCCATGCAGGCGCACTGCATGGATATAAAGCATCGCCACAGCGACGCTAAAACCGTTTTTATAGGCCCCTGCCTTTCCAAAAAGGACGAGGCGGCGCGCGTGGGCGTGGACGCTGCGCTCACGTTCGTGGAAATCGCATCAATGTTTGAAAAAAAGGGCATAGTGCTTGAAAGTATGCGCGACCACAATGAAAAGAGCCGCGCAAGGCTTTTCCCCACAAGCGGCGGCGTGCTTAACACAATGACATACAAAAACCCGCTCTACGATTATTATACGATAGACGGGCTGGACAATGTTATACCCGCGCT
>CABSAH010000183.1 GCA_902475645.1 uncultured Christensenellaceae bacterium
GTGATAGAGATGGACAATACAATTTGGCAGAGTTTTATGAAGATGCAATCGGAGTAGAACGAGATATCGAACAGGCTAAGCATTGGTATCGACTTGCCGCACTGCAATACCATGATTTGGCAATCGAGAAATGCAAAGAGTTAGGTATTACATTGTAATTATAGATCCCGGTTTGCACGCCTGACTACCCGGCCTTATTCCAATCCGTGCAATTTTATGGATAATATGTAAACTTATGTTCAGCTTTGCCGCGCCCGCTTGAAGCCATGGTATAACTCAGGTATAATTTAGGTATAATAAATTATTTCAACAGGAGTGTATGCTATGCGAATAGGACAATTCAGCGAAAGCTTTCTTCCCATAGTTGATGGCGTCGGCCGCGTGGTTTACAGCTATGCCAAGGGTCTTGCCAAGGATGGCGACGAATGCTACGTTATCGCCCCGCAGAACGATACGGGCTACCGCGGCGGTTATCCTTTTGAATTGATAGACTATTCCGCCGCCCCGGTGATAGGCTCGCCCCAGTACAGGTGCGGCATTGCGGTGCTGGATAAGCACTATGTTGACCGCATGGACATGATAAGGCTGGATATTTGCCATGCGCACACGCCGTTCTTCGCCGGACAGGAGGCGTTAAGGCTATGCTCCAGATACAATCTGCCGCTTGTGGGCACATTCCATTCCAAGTATTACGACGATTTTTACAAGGCCACCCACGCGGAGCTTATAGCCAACATAGGCGTAAAATTCGTTGTGGACTTCTATGAACGCTGCGACGAGGTTTGGACGGTAAGCGCATCCTCCGCCGCGGTGCTGCGCGAATACGGCTATACGGGCGATATAATAATAATAGAAAACGGCACCGAAATGCGTCCGGTAAGGAGCGCGGATAAGCAGGCCGCGATAGAGCGGTTCCATATTGACGCGGAGCATCCCGTATTCCTATTCGTCGGGCAAATAAACTGGAAAAAAGGGCTGCTGCGTCTGCTTGAAGCGGCGGCATACCTAAAGCGGCGCGGCGAACGCTTCACCGTTGTGCTTGCGGGCCAAGGCCCCGATGAAGAGGCAATAAAGGCCAAGGCGAAGGAATTCAACGTATCGGACCGCATTGTTTTCACCGGACTTATAGGCGATACGCATCTGCTGGACGGGCTTTATCAGGCGGCAACGCTTTTCACGTTCCCCTCGCAGTACGATACGTTTTCGCTGGTGATACGCGAAGCCGCGGCAATGTATACGCCAAGCGTTGCAATAGAGGGTACCGCGCCCGCCGAGCCCATAGTGCATGGGCAAAACGGCCTTATATGCCCCGATGACGGCGAAAGGCTGGGCAAGCTGCTGCATGAATATATGCACGACACTGAAGCGTTGACGCGCATGGGGCAGGCCGCGCACGATACCATTCCGCACGATTGGGACAGCATAATTGCCAAGGCACGCGATCGCTATGCGGCGCTTGCCGCACGAAGCGGAGAGGATGAGATGACACAGCGCCACGCAAACATTAAGGAAAAGCTGTTGGAGCGTTATGAAAAGCTGGCGGCCTATTTCGGCATAAAGCCATAATATGTCAAAGGCGCGGAAGATTATACCCGCGCCCCAAGAAGCAAGCAAGCGGCTGAACGCCGCTTTTTTGATTTGCGCCGTTATATTTTGCCCGTTATCTTATAATACGCCAATGCTATCGCCTCGCGCATATAGTTATTGGGCGCGGTGTAAGGCACATCGTCCGCACCGAAGCCGTCTATATCAATGCCCTGCTTTTGGGCTACAAGCTCCGCCCTCAGCACATGAAAATTGGTTGTAACGAATGCAAGCCGCGCGCCGTTCGGGAACAATGAATCGATTATTTCCCGGGAAAACGCAAAGTTTTCCTCCGTGCTGGTGGATTTATCTTCCTTTATTATGCGTTCGTCCTTAATTCCCCTGCTCACCATATAGCGGCGCATTGCCTCCGCCTCGCTCACGTTTTCGCCCGGCCCCTTACCGCCGGACACAATGACTACCGTATTCGGGTTGGCGTTAAGGTATTCTATCGCCCTATCCAGCCGATAGCCAAGCGTTAACGATACCCTGTCCCCATGCACGGCACAGCCCAGCACTATCAGCGCGTCCGCCCCTTCCTCGGGCTCCTCATGCGCGCTTGTGAATATCATGCCGCCGACTATGAGCATAAACAGCGCATACGCAATATACGCGCCGAAGAATATATACCTAAGCCAATGCGCGTTTGCCGTTAACGAGCGCAGCGGATTAAAAAATATGCCGGCTATGAGCAGCGGCGCGCCGAGTATTGCGGGCAGCATTATTCCCAAATTCAGATTTGACCATATTGAAAGCACGGCCGTATCGGCTATTCCCGCCGCGCCAAGCAACATCATAATTATCCTAAGAAGCTTCATCGCATATTCTCCCTTTTAACCTCCACCGCGCCCTTTGGCATTGTGTTCGCCATTGTTGTGCCTATCAATATCAGCGCGGTAGCTACGCCCTGCGGCAGGCTGAATGCATCGCCGAGTATCAGCACGCCCGACAGCACGCTTGTAAGCGTGGTTATGCCGGAAAACGAGCTTGAACGGTTGGCGCCTATCTGCGCAATGCCGTAGGTATGCATTATAAATGCGGCAACCTGGCAGCCGAGCGCAAGATACAGCACGGCTATCAGGAACTGCGTATCGTGAAACGGCAGCGTTATGTATTCGCCAAGCGTGCCCGCGCCGGCGTGTTCTATTACCGCGCCCGCCGTGAATACCACAGAGCCTACCACCGCCATAAGATATGTTTTTTCAAAGCTTAAAAATTCCTCCGCCTTGCGCGCGGCTATGGCATAGCCTACGTCCCCCATGACGGCAACGAACAGCATAGCATACCCAAGCGGATTGAGCGAGGCCGAAAAGCCCTTAACAAGGGCAATGCATATAACGCCCGCAATGCTGAGCACAATGCCCGTTACCTGAAGCCTTGTGGGTTTTTCCTTCAAAAACACGGCGCTGAATATAAGCACGAATATTGGAATAACGGCAATTATGGTGCCGCTTTCGCTGGCGGTAGTCAGCTTCATGCCCACGCTTTCGCCTATGAAATATATCACCGGCTGGAATACTGCCATCATAAGCACCGTGCCAAAGCGTTTGCCGCGGAAGTTTAGCTTTATCACGCCGCAAAGCGCAAGTATGCTCATAACGGCAAGCGCTATTACAAAGCGCCAGCTTAAAAGCGTGAACGCGGATACGCGGTCAACCGCGCCCTTTGTGAAAAGGAAGCTGAAGCCGAACAGCAGGCTTGCAACCAGCGTGGCAATCATGCCAAGCGTTTCATTTTTTGAACCGATACTCTTTCCCATGCCGTATAGTATAACATAAATAACACCCCGATTTGTATACGGGGTGTTAACTTTGGCCGTTAGATTATTATTTATCCCAATTCATAAGGCGCTTCTGTATCTCCCCTATTTCTTCGGAGACGATGCCTTCTTCGGAAACGGTGGGGTAATATTGCGGATTTTCCTCCTGGAACTTTCTTATCGCTTCCCAATTCACGATCTCCGCCACGGAGCAGTCGTACTCATTA
>CABSAH010000184.1 GCA_902475645.1 uncultured Christensenellaceae bacterium
CGCCGTGCCAGCTCCCCCGCAAGCGGTGGAGCCTTTTGGTTTGTGCAACCACCGTTTCCCCAAAAGCCTCCCTGTCGAGGGAGGTGGCTTTTGCGAAGCAAAAGACGGAGGGAGTCTAAACAAGCCCTGCCGAAAGGGGAACGGCTCGTAGGTGTATGTGAATGCAGCGCGCAGACGGAGGGGTAAACGGGGCTGCATCGGAGTTATGATTTTTTACCCGTTCAAAATCGTCATTTTTCTGTCATTTGCGATTGACTATACATATCATTTATGTTATGGTAGTAATGCGCGCAATGATATCGCGCCAAATCCAACGGCATGTAAAAGTGCATACAGAAAATAAGCAGAAAGGGTTTTGAAAGATGGTAACACTCAAAATCGACGGAAGAACAGTCCAGGCGGAGCCTAACTCAACCGTGCTTGAAGCGTGCTTGGCGCAGGGAATAAAAATCCCCACGCTTTGCAATCTGAAGGACATCAACAATATAGGCGCATGCCGCATGTGCCTTGTTGAGGACGCCAAAACCGGCAAGCTTCAGGCAAGCTGCGTGCTGCCCGTAAGCGAGGGGCTTGAAATAAAGACCTCCACGCCCAAGGTGCTGGAGGCGCGCCGCGCGGTGCTTGAGCTTATTTTAAGCGATCACGACCGTTCCTGTCTCACCTGCAAGCGCAATCAGTCCTGCGAGCTGCAAGCCCTTGCCAACGAAATGGGCATAGAGGATATCGAGTTCCCGGGCGAGCGCATAATAAAGACCATTGACGAATTAAGCCCAAGCATAGTAAGGGATAACAACAAATGCATACTCTGCCGCCGCTGCGTGGCCGCCTGCGCCAAAACCCAGGGCGTGTTTGCCATAGGTATGCAGAACCGCGGCTTTAAGACGCAGGTAGGCTCCGAATTCGGCAAGAGCCTGAACGAGGTTGCCTGCATCAACTGCGGCCAGTGCATAGCCGCCTGCCCCACCGGTGCGCTTACCGAAAAGGACGCCACCAAGGAGGTTTGGGCCGCGCTGAACGACCCCGATAAATACGTTGTGTTCCAAACCGCGCCCGCCGTCCGCGTGGCGATTGGCGAGGAATTCGGTATGCCCATAGGCACGCGCTGCACGGGCAAAATGGTCACCGCCATACGCCGCTTGGGTGCGGACAAGGTATTTGACGTTGACTTTGCCGCCGACCTTACCATAATGGAAGAGGGCACGGAGCTGCTGAACAGGATAAAGAACGGCGGCGTGCTGCCCATGATAACAAGCTGCAGCCCGGGCTGGATAAAATACTGCGAAACGTTCTATCCGGACTTTATACCCAATCTTTCCACCTGCAAGAGCCCCAACCAGATGCAGGGCGCGGTGACAAAGACGTATTTTGCCCGCCAGAACGACCTTGACCCGCGCGACATTTATGTTGTAAGCGTAATGCCCTGCACGGCCAAGAAGTTTGAAATTGCGCGGCCCGAATTCGGGCGGGACGGCTACCGCGACGTGGACGCCAACCTTACCACGCGCGAGCTTGCCCGCATGATACGCCAGGCGGGGCTTGACTTTGTGCATCTGCCGGATGAGGAATTCGACGATATGCTCGGCGAATCCACGGGCGCGGGCGTTATATTCGGCGTAACGGGCGGCGTTATGGAGGCGGCCCTGCGCACGGTTGTGGACGTGCTTACGGGCGAGGATATGCCGCGGCTTGAATACGACGATGTGCGCGGGCTTGAGGGCATAAAGGAAGCCACAGTAAGCGTTAACGGCACGGATATAAACGTTGCGATAGTACACGGCACTGCCAACGCCGCAAAGCTGCTCAACGCCATACGCGCGGGCGAAAAGACATACCATTTCATTGAGGTTATGGGCTGCCCGGGCGGCTGCGTTACCGGCGGCGGTCAGCCGATAGTGGATGCAAGGACGCGCTACTATGTTGACCCGCGTGCCGCGCGTGCCGCCGCAACATACAGCGAGGATGAAGCCATGGCCATACGCAAGAGCCATAAGAATCCCGCCATACAGAAGCTGTATGCCGAATTCTTGGGCGAACCCAATTCCCACCTTGCGCATGAGCTGCTGCACACCACCTATGTTGACAGGAGCAAGGAAGCATAAGCGCGAGCTGCGCACTAACACAACGACCGCCGACCCAATCAGCAAGGGCCGGCGGTCTTTTCCGTATCCGCAAAAGCGGTAGAGCCGTTAGCGTGGCATGTGGTATAATTATTAAGAATCTCATTCGTGCGCAGGAGGGGCAGCTATGGGGAAAACAATGGACATAAAGCAGTTCTGGAAGGCGGTTCTTGCCCAGAATGAGGGCGAGATAAGAAAGTATTTCCATGCCGATGCGTATGTGAATTGGCATTGCACCAACGAACGCTTCACCGTGGATGAATTTATAATCGCAAATTGCGAATATCCCGGGGAGTGGGAAGGGGAGGTTGAAAGGGTGGAAACCGTGAACGACCTTATAATCACGGTCACGCTTATATATCCAAAGGACAGGAGCGCATATTATCACGCAACCTCGTTTATTCAAACAAAGGACGGTAAAATTACGGCAATGGACGAATACTATGCCGATGACGGCGCGCCGCCGCAATGGAGATTGGATAAGCGCATAGGAACTCCCGTTAAATAAGCTTCATATTCCATTTGCGTATCAGCTTATAATGCCGCATTGGGGATAAGCGGGGCTTCACTGCTTACGGAGCCGGTGAAGGCAGGCGCACAAAAAAGGGACGCAGCCGCCCGCGGAGCAGCCGTGTCCCTTTTAGCTTAGCGTATATTATTTTTCCTTCTTGCCGAAGAAGCGTTTTTTATAGTATTTCTCCGCAACGTATATCGCCGCAAGCGGGTTATGACCCGTTACCCTGTCCTTTACCGCAAGCACGGTGGTTGGCGCCTCAACGTATTTCATAACAAGGCTGTCGTGCCCCACGCACAGGCCCAGTATAACGTTCATATCCGTATGCTCGCTGTTCATAAGCAGCGCCTGCCCTATGGGGTTGCACATAACCTCGTCCGCGCAGCCGGAAAGCGTTTCGCCGTCCGCCATACCTATTGAGGACTTGGGGTGGGAGCCGTTTTTGCACGCCGCGGAAACCACGTCAAACCCGTTGTGGGTCAAAATCTTGCTTACCTCGCGCGCCTCGTCCGCAAGGCCGCCGCAGAATATAAGCCCTATTCTGTTGAAGCCGCACTTCCTTGCAAACAGCATGATCTCCTCCATGCGGCAAAGCCTGCCGTAGCCTTCGGCCTCAACCGCCGCCGCATTGTGCGCAAGGGTATGGTTTTCGGGGTCTTTATAAAGCTCCGCCGCGCTTGCTTGTATTTCGCCGTTCATGGTGGGGCAGCAGGTCATTGCATTTGGAACATCGTGTGCCTGGCAGCCGTGCTGCTGACATTCCGCGCATTTTAACATTGTGATTCTCTCCTTTGTGCGTTCTCGGTTTGATGATAATACGCCTTGACGGGGTGTGTCAATAGAAAAAGCTCCCGATATAATCGGGAGCTTGGTAGCGGCGATTGGACTCGAACCAATGACACTCCGGGTATGAACCGAATGCTC
>CABSAH010000185.1 GCA_902475645.1 uncultured Christensenellaceae bacterium
TTCCTTACCGATTTTTATCGGCTTTTGCTATTTTAACCCACAAAAAAGGCAGCGAAAAAATTACTGCCGTCAACACTAAAAAAAGACTTGCATTTGTTCATTTAATTTGATACTCTGTATATGGATCATATCGATATGCATGTATACGAAAAAACGGCTGGTTAAGCAATATTAACTAAATGTTGTACAAACGTCTTTAGGGAATCCTTATATAGACGGTGAACAACGTTACAGTATTATTATCCGGTCGGGAATAAAGACGAGGTGAAGTGTATTTGAATACGAAGATGTTTGTGTATATCCTAAAACGCTTGGGACTCGCGATCCTGACGGTTTGGGTAGTCATCACGGTGACGTTCTTTGTTATGCATGCAGTGCCCGGCGGCCCGTTCCTCAGTGAAAAGGCCGTGACCGAGGCAGCACAAAAGGCACTCGAGGCTAAATACGGACTCGATAAGCCGCTGTTTGAGCAGTATATAACATATCTTAGGGATATAGTGACGCGCTTTGATTTCGGCCCGTCGCTTAAGCTGCGCGGCCGCCAGGTCATTGATATCATAGGCGATGGCATGAAAACCTCTGCAAAGCTTGGTATAATAGCGGCCTGTACTTCGCTTATAATAGGCGTTGTGCTTGGCGCGGTTGCTGCGCTCCGCCGCAATAAGTTCATCGATAAGTTCATAATGGTGCTTACAACGGCGTTTGTGTCCATGCCCTCTTTTATAATGGGCTCGCTGCTGCTGGTAATTTTCGCCATTGCGCTTTCGGTTCTGCCTGCAAACGGCTCCACGCCCGCGGGACTTGTGCTTCCGATAGTAACATTGGCGCTGTACCCGATGGCTTATATCACAAGGCTTACCCGCTCGTCCATGCTGGATGTACTCGGTCAGGATTATATCCGTACCGCGCGTGCTAAGGGCGTTTCGGGAATGAGGGTCATATTCGGCCATGCGTTGAAGAATGCACTCATCCCTGTCATAACCTACTTCGGGCCGATGCTTGCTTACATTGTAACGGGCTCGCTCGTTGTGGAACAGATATTTGCGGTGCCCGGCATTGGGCGCGCGTTCGTCAGCAGCATTACCGGACGCGATTATCCGCTTATAATGGGTACGACCATTATACTCGCCGCACTCATTGTTGTTATGAACCTCGTGAGCGACATACTTTATAAGGTCGTCGATCCGCGAATCAATCTGGAGTAAGGGGGCAGGGAATCCGTATTATGAAGAAAAACCCTTTCAGTTTACATGTAAATCTTGATGCCTTCATTCCCGCCACCGACGAGGAAAAGGCATACATGGTGCAGATGCGCCCGTCAACTACGTTCTTCCGCGATGGCGTAAAGCGCCTATTGAAGAACCGCGTGGCGACCGTAAGCATGATAGTGATCATACTTATTGCACTTTCATCTATATTTATACCGATGTTCTGGCCGTACTCCTATGATGCTATGCTTGGCGTAACGCCGGGCAAGCCCGTGGATGCTTCCTACAACAATCTTTCGCCTTTTACATACGGCACGGCCGAGCAGGCGAGGATAGCCGCCGGAGAGAAGGTGTTCCCGCACGTTTTCGGTACCGACTCCGCCGGACGTGACTATTTTATCCGCATAGTATACGGAACGAGAATATCGCTTGCAGTCGGCTTCTTTGCAAGCATAATCGTTCTTATTATCGGCATGACGATAGGCTCCATTGCGGGCTACTGCGGCGGCAAGGTTGACCTTATCATAATGCGCATAGTGGATATCATATATTCGCTGCCCGATATGCTGATGGTCATATTGCTTGCATCCGTGCTGAAGCTGACAATTGGCGACGCCCTTGAAGGAACGGCGCTTGCCAAAATAGGCAGCAACATCATCAGCTTGTTCATAGTGTTCGGCGTATTGTACTGGGTTTCCATGTCCCGCCTGATCCGCGGGCAGATACTTTCGCTGCGTGAGCAGGAATATGTTCTTGCGGCGCGTGCGGCCGGAGCTAAGGGCAGATGGATAATCAAAAAGCACCTGCTGCCGAACTGCATAAGCGTTGTTATCATTTCAACGGCCTTGCAGATTCCTAACGCTATATTTACGGAGAGCTTCCTGTCCTTCCTGGGCCTTGGCGTAAACGCGCCCATGCCCTCGCTCGGGTCATTGGCCTCCGATGCGCTGAACGGACTTAAATCCTATCCGTTCCGACTGATAATCCCGGCCGTAGTCATTTCGCTTATAGTGCTTTCGCTGAACCTTTTCGGCGATGGCCTGCGCGATGCATTCGACCCGAAGCTGAAGGAATGAGAAAGGAGACCGGCATAAATGGCATTGTTAGAAGTAAGGGATTTACATACATCCTTCTTTACCCCGGCCGGCGAGGTTAAGGCGGTAAACGGCGTTTCGTTTAACCTTGAACGCGGCAAGGTGCTTGGCATCGTGGGCGAATCCGGCTCCGGCAAGTCGGTTACGGCTTATTCCATAATGCAGATACTTGCAAGCACGGGCAAAATCGTTTCCGGCTCCATAAAGTTTAACGGAACAGAGCTTGTGAATTCGGGCGAGTCCGTAATGAAAACCATCCGCGGTAATAAGGTTTCCATCATATTCCAGGATCCCATGACATCGCTGAACCCGACCTATACGGTCGGCCATCAGATTATGGAGGCCATACTGCTGCATACGGGCCGCAACAAAAAGCAGGCTTTTGACCGCGCGGTTGAAATGCTCAAGTTGGTTAATGTAAACGAACCGCTAAAGCGCATGAAGCAGTATCCCTACGAGCTGTCCGGCGGTATGCGTCAGCGCGTCATGATCGCCATGGCGCTGGCGTGCGAGCCTGATATTCTGATTGCGGATGAACCGACCACGGCGCTGGACGTGACGATTCAGGCGCAGATATTGGAGCTGATGCATTCGCTGCAGGAAGAGCTGGGCATGGCCATCATCATGATTACGCACGATCTTGGCGTTGTGGCGCAGATGTGCGACGAGGTGATTGTAATGTACGCGGGTTCTATCTGTGAGCAGGGCACTGCGGACGAGATATTCTATAACCCGAAGCATGAATATACAAAGGGTCTTATGCGTTCCATTCCGAGTGCGGACACGGCGGGTAAGAAGTTGCAGCCCATTACGGGAACGCCGATAGACCTGCTGAACATGCCGGAAGGCTGTCCCTTTGCGCCGCGCTGTGATGCGGCGATGAAGATATGCCTTAAGCAGCGGTGCGAACGGATGCAGATAAATGAATTCCATCGTGCGGCCTGCTGGGTAAACGTTAAGGAAGGCATTGAAAACGGCACGATTACGCTTGAACCGGAGCAAACGGATAACGCACAGGAAGGCGGTGTGAATGCATGAGTGAAAACAACAATCTGCCGCTGGTCGATGTGCGCGATCTTAAGCAGTATTTCAACATCAATGTGGGCCTGTTCCAGACAAAGCCCCTAAAGGCCGTGGACGGCGTATCGTTCACGATAAATAAGGGCGAAACGCTTGGCCTTGTAGGTGAATCCGGCTGCGGCAAAACCACTGTCGGCCGCTCCATACTGCACCTATATAAGC
>CABSAH010000186.1 GCA_902475645.1 uncultured Christensenellaceae bacterium
ATATCCTCTATATTAAGCCTGCCCTCCTTTGCGTCCAGCGCAATGCTTTTAACGGCGTTAACCGTTTCCGCGCGGCTGCCGTAATTAAGGGCTATGTTCAGCTTAAGTCCCGTATTGTTCTTCGTTTTCTCCATTGCCGCAAGGCATTGCGCGCAAACCTTCTCGGGCAGCGCCGCAATGTTCCCCATTGCGCGTATAGCAACGTTGTTTTTATGCAAATCCTCTACCTCTTTGGTAAAGTATTCCATAAAAATCGCAAACAGCGTATCCACCTCTATCTTTGGCCGCTTCCAGTTTTCGGTGGAAAAGGCATAGAGGGAAAGCGCCTCTATGCCCAAGTCGCTGCTGAGTTTGATTATCCCCCTCAGCCGCTCCGTTCCCGCCCTGTGGCCCATGGAGCGCGGCAGACCGCGCCGCGTGGCGTAGCGGCCGTTGCCGTCCATTATTATGCCAACATGCTTGGGCAGGGGCGAAAGCGTGACGCGCAGGGCATTCAATTCAGCCTCTGTCAATTTTTTATTCCTCCGGCGGGTCGATGCGCGTTTTGAACACGGCAAATGTCAATTCCGCGCTGTTTTCGCCCGTTTGTATTGCGCGAACCACGCGCCGCTCGTTTCCGTCCACGCCCTTGCGGCTGGATACCTCAACCGTATCGGCGTGTATCCCTTCCGCCTCAAGCGCGCTTACAGCCGCAGTCAGTTCAAGGCCCTCTACGTTCCTCAAACCTCCATTATCTCCTTCTGCTTGTCGCTAACTATCTTATCGATATCCTTAATATGGCTATCGGTCAGCTTCTGCGCCTGCTCTTCCAGCTTCTTGCGGTCGTCCTCGGTTATTTCGCTGTCCTTCTGCGCCTTTTTAATCTGCTCTATGGCATCGCGGCGGATGGAGCGTATTGCAACCTTGGCTTCCTCGCCCTTTTTCTGAATGGTCTTTGCCAAATCCTTGCGCCTTTCCTCGGTAAGCACAGGGAATATAAGGCGTATGCACTTGCCGTCGTTGGAAGGATTGATGCCGAGATCGGACATCTGTATCGCCTTTTCCAGCGGATTGAGCACAGAAGGATCATAGGGGGTTATAACAAGCAGCCTCGCTTCGGGTGAGGAGATGTTTCCGACCTGATTGACGGGGGTGGGCGTGCCATAATAGTCAACCGTTATACGGTCAAGCATCTGCGCGTTTGGCCTGCCGGCTCTGAGCGAGCTTAGCTCCCTTTGCAGCACGGCAATGGTTTTGCCCATTTTATCTTTTGCGGTTTCTATTGTGTCCATACTTATACCTCCGTACTAATATTTCGATTGTTATGTATATATTTTAGGATAAATCTTCCGCTTAGTCAATGACGGTGCCTACATCCTGCCCCTTAATTGCGCGAAGGATTGCTCCTTCCTCCTTAAGCGCGCATACCACAACGGGTATTTTCTGCTCCTTGCAAAGGGTTATTGCCGTAAGGTCGGTTGCCTGAAGGTTCTGCTCTATAACCTGCTGATATGTAAGGCGGCCGTATTTTACGGCGTTCGGGTCCTTGTTGGGGTCTGCACTGTATACGCCGTCCACGTTTTTGGCAAGCACCAAGGCGTCTGCGTATATCTCCGCGGCCTTCAGCGCGGCCGCCGTATCCGTTGAGAAAAACGGTCTGCCCGTGCCGCAGGCAAAAAGGCAAACCTTGCCCTGCGCCATTGCGCTTATTGCCTTATCCGCCGAAAAATCATCGCAGAAGGAAGGCATATGCAGCGTGGAAAGCACAACCGTTTCAACGCCCTCTTCCTTAAGCGCCGCTTCCATGGCCATGCAGTTTATTGTGGTTGCAAGCATACCCATCTGATCCGCGCGGTTCCTATCCATGCTGCCGCCGCTCCTGCCGCGCCATATGTTGCCCGCGCCTATTGTAACGCCGACCTCCACGCCCGCCTCCACAAGCGTTTTTATCTCCCGCGCAATGGCCGCCACCGCCGCAAAATCAATCGTTTTGCCGCCGCCCATGGCCTCGCCGGACAGCTTTAATGATACGCGCTTATATTTAAGCATATCTTTCTCCTTTTCGCTGAGTATATACAAAAAAGGGAACGTCAAATAACGTCCCCTTTTGCTGCCTTGATTATTTACCCATCTGGCCCATAACTTCTTCTGCGAAGTTATCCTGCCTCTTGGTCAGGCCCTCGCCCATCTCGTAACGGACGAAGCGGCGGACGCTGATTTTTTCGCCAATCTTGGCAACGGCGGCGCTGACCATCTCGCCAACGGTCTTATCGGGATCCTTAACGAAGGGCTGCTCCAGCAGGCACACTTCCTTATAATACTTCTCGATACGGCCTTCAACCATCTTCTCTATAATGGCGGCGGGCTTGGGCTTGGGCTCATTCATGGCCTGCTCGCGCAGTATCTTCTTTTCATGCTCTATTTCGGCCTGGTCAACCTCTTCCTTGGAAACATAGGTGGGGTTGGAAGCGGCAATATGCATGGCTATATCGTGTACAAGGCGCTTGAAATCATCGGTCTTGGCAACGAAGTCGGTTTCGCAGTTGACCTCAAGCAGAACGCCGATTTTGCCGCCCATATGGATATAGGAATCAACTATACCCTCGGCAGCTATGCGGGATGCCTTCTTTGCGGTTGCGGCAAGGCTCTTTTCGCGCAGATACTCCATGGCCTTTTCCATGTTGCCATCGGTTTCAACAAGCGCGCGCTTGCAGTCCATCATGCCGGCGCCGCTCATCTCACGCAGGGCCATTACGTCTTTTGCAGTAAACATAACCTAAATTCCTCCTAAAAATATGCGCTCGGCTTTTTGATTAAAACTCTTCGCCTTCGGCAGCCGCTTCTTCAACGGCCTCGTCGCTCATCTGCTCGCCCTGCCTGCCTTCAAGCACCGCATCGGCAATCTTGGAAGCGATAAGCTTTACGGCGCGGATAGCATCGTCGTTGCCGGGGATGGGATAATCGGCCTCGTCGGGGTCGCAGTTGGTATCAACTATGGCTACAACGGGGATGCCCAGAGCCTTGGCTTCAAGAATGGCGATATGCTCCTTGCGGGGGTCTACCACGAACATGGCGGAGGGGAGCTTCTTCATATCCTTGATGCCGCCAAGGTTCTTTTCAAGTTTCTCCTGCTCGGCCTTGAGCTGGATAACTTCCTTCTTGGGCAGCAGCTCAAAGTCGCCGTCGGCTTCCATCTTCTCAATCTTGCGCAGCTTGTTGATGCGGCTCTGTATGGTTTTGAAGTTGGTCAGCATACCGCCCAGCCAGCGCTGGTTTACATAGAACATTTCGCAGCGCTTGGCTTCCTGCTCAATGGATTCCTGAGCCTGCTTCTTGGTGCCTACGAACAGCACGGTGCCGCCTTCCATGGCCAAGTCGCGGATGAAGTAATAAGCTTCATCGATTTTCTTAACGGTTTTCTGCAGGTCGATAATGTAGATGCCGTTGCGCTCGGTGAAGATATATTCCTTCATCTTCGGGTTCCAACGACGGGTCTGGTGGCCAAAATGCACACCGG
>CABSAH010000187.1 GCA_902475645.1 uncultured Christensenellaceae bacterium
ATGGAAATACGGTTGAAGGGGAAAAGCCGCACGGTCATAATACCGAGCAAGCTGTGTAAAAAACTTGTGGAATATGCGAGGCGGCAGCGTATAGACACGGGCGCAGTATTCCGCACCAAAAGCGGCAAACCGCTCGACAGGGCGAATGTTTGCCACGATATGAAAAGGCTCTGCAATGCGGCGCATGTGGAACGGAGCAAGGTATTCCCACATAACCTGAGGCATCTTTTTGCCCGTGCCTTTTATTCGATTGAGAAGAATCTCTCCCATCTGGCAGATGTGCTGGGCCATAGTTCCATAGAAACCACGCGCATATATGTTGCAGCGAGCAGCAGACAATATGAACGTATTCTTGATAAGATGAAGTTGATAACATAAGAATACCACGGAATACTGTTTCCGTGGTAATACAAGTAAAACACTCCTTGTACAATGCAATTATAGCATCCGGAATAGGTCTAAATCAAGAGAATAATTCGTTTTTTTGTCACAATTATGCAATTATGGCAAGTGCTTTCCGTATAGGCGCTCATATCTGCTGTTTCGGTGTGTTTCCCCTGCTCACAGTGCGTTATTCAATTTATTTCAATCAATAGAATCGGTTCTTTGCGGCAGCTTATCCATGCCTATACCACGGAAACAGTATTCCGTGGTAAATGAAAAAATAGAGGAACGTCGTGGCTCCGGACGAAAACCGGAGATGAACAAGGGAATCGGGTGGAAATCCCGAACGGCACCGCCGCTGTAAGCGCCGAGGCTCCATCATGGCATAGGCCGGTCATTGGGAAACTGAGAAGGCGATGGAGACGCAGGATAATATCCATAAGCGTGAGTCAGAAGACCTACGAGGTTTGTAGTTGGTGCGCCCGTGCGGTAAAACGGCGCATGAATAGTGCTTTGCAAAAATGCGGTTGCGGCAATTTTAGGGGAAGAACCCCGGAATTGCCGCAATTTTTTATGCTTAGGAGGGAAAAACATAATGGCACAGGCACAAATCGGAACGGATCCTCATGAAAAGACTCGTCTTGAACTGGAGCAGAAGTTTGCGAAGGAACACAGCAAGGCAAGCGATGAAGAACTGCTCGCCTACCTTAGGCGGCAAGCGCAGGAGCTGGGCAGACTGCCCGAAAAAGCGGACATAACAGGCTATCAGCTAATAAAAAGTCGTTTCGGCCCATGGCCGAGGGTGCTTGAAAAGGCGGGACTGAAACCGCCCACGCAGCGCAAAACCATGCGCGAAAAGCGGGAAGCCACCCGCCGCCGCAGGAAGGAGCATAAGAAACAGGAAGAAATGAAAACAAAGGAGCGGAATGAGAATGAAGCTTAAAAGGATAACGCCGCTTATAGCTCTTGTCATCGCGGCTATACTCTGCTTCACGTCGTGCAGCGGCAGCAACAGAGCGGCAGAAACGGAAACTAGCGGTAGGCTCGACCTTGATTATGTAGAAAACGAAAACGCGTCGCAGGCCGAACCGGAAGCCACCGAAAGGCCATGGTATGCGTTTATTACCGACGCTTTCAGCTTCGGCACGGCGAACAAAGGCTCGACCAAGGCGGCAACTCAGCCCACACCCTCGCCTGACAGCGTGAGGGAGCTATACGAGCGGGGCGACGCGCCGACGGAGCGGCCCGAAAAGAACGCCAAGCCAACGGATGCGTCCAACACGGAAGCGACGCCGTTCGTACCGCCGATAGAAACGCAAAAGCCGGGCGCAAACGGCACGAACGCGCCCGAACCGAGCGCAACGCCCGTTCCCACTCCCGTACCCACGGCGGAGCCGAAGAAGAACACAGTCACAATCCAGATACGCTGCGACACGGCCGTTAAAAACGGCATGCACCGCGAAGCGAAGTGGGCGGGAATAGTTCCGGCGTCCGGCTGCATATTGGATACGACCGAATTTGAAATAGAGGACGGGAATACGGTGCTGGACGTGCTGAAGATGGCGCGCGATAAGTTCCGATTGCATATGGAATACTCCGGCGGCAGCGGCAGCGGAGCATATGTGGAAGGCATAAACAACCTTTATGAGTTCGACGGCGGGCGCTGGAGCGGATGGATGTACTGCGTTAACGGCTGGTATCCCAACTACGGCTGCGGCGTGTACTACCTTAAACCGGGCGACAAGATAGAATGGAACTATACCTGCGACCTTGGGCTTGACCTTGACGGCAGCTGGTGGGAAGGGGCACAGGACTGGAAGGATTCGCATGAATAATGTAATCATATCAACGCATGGTCTGAAAAAGTATTATTTTGTCGGCGAAAGCACCGTAAAAGCGCTTGACGGAGTGGACATGACCGTGAACAAAGGGGAGTCCGTATGCATAGCCGGGCGCAGCGGCAGCGGTAAATCTACAATGCTCAATATGCTTGCCGGACTTGAACTGCCTACGGCCGGCACGGTGCAGATAGCAGGCAGGCGGATCGAACGCATGAACGAGAAGGCAAGGATACGCTTTAGAAGGGATGATATAGGGTTCGTGTTCCAAAGCTATAACCTTATGCCCCAATATTCGGCGCTTGAAAACGTTGCATTGCCGCTTGCCATACGCGGCGCACCGCTAAAGCTGAGGAACGAGATGGCGGAAGCCATGCTCGTGCGCGTTGGGCTGAAGGAGCATATACACCATAAGCCGGGCGAGCTTTCCGGCGGTCAGCAGCAAAGGGTGGGCATAGCAAGGGCCATAATTACCCGCCCGCCCATAGTGCTGGCGGACGAGCCTACGGGCAATCTGGACACGGGTACGAGCGAGGAAACGATGGAGCTTTTGACGGGGCTTTTCCGCGAAAGGGGAACCACGTTCATACTCGTATCCCACGACCCGGGAATGAGAAAATATACAGACCGAACAATAACCTTCAGCGACGGAAGGATAAGCAATACAATAGCGGAGGAATAAAACAAGTGAGCGCAATTTTGAAGAAGATCACAGCATTTATGCTCGTTGCGGCGCTGGCATTGGCATTTGCAATGCCCGTGCTTGCCGAAGGCGGCAGCGAATCGCCCGCACCGGATGGCACGGCAGCGCCGGAGGCATCATCATCGCCGGCAGGTTCGCCCGTACCCACCATACCGGTAACGGATCAGAATCCGAACACGGACATAGCGGTGATACCCAGCAACGCAAATGCGCTGGTGCTTATGGATGTGGGAGCGCAAAGCCCCAAAGGAAATCCGGGGGACGTTGTAACGATAGTTCTGCCGGTGGCGGTAAACAGGGAATATCTGCCAAGCGAAAGATATATGCTGAGGAACATAACCATATCGCCCAAAATACCCAGGGATACATCCGTATCAAACTGGCCTTTTGATCTTATAAACGCAAGCTATACGCGGCATCTTGATGATATGTCGTATAACTCCACCGCGGAGATATATTATGATTTCCGCATAAGCGAGTTTGCCAAAAAAGGCGTATACCCCGTGAACTTCGAAGTAAGCGCGACGGTGTGGAGGTATGACGATGTGAACGGTA
>CABSAH010000188.1 GCA_902475645.1 uncultured Christensenellaceae bacterium
GCGAGGTTATTGTAAACGGCAAGCACGTAGGCAGGGACGTGGACTTCCCGCCGGACATGGGCATTATCATCGAAACGCCGGGGTTTCTGCCGAATATCACGGGCGTGAAGAACCTTGAGATATTAGCTTCGCTGAATAATAAGATAGGGCTTGAACAAATAGCGGCCTCCATCCGCCGGGTGGGGCTGGACCCGCTGATGAAAAAGCCCGTGGGGAAGTATTCCCTCGGAATGCGGCAAAGGCTGGGCATAGCGCAGGCCATAATGGAAGACCCGGCGCTGCTGATACTGGACGAGCCGCTCAACGGCCTTGACAAGCACGGCGTAAAGGAAATGCGGCAGCTTATAAAGGGGCTGAAGGAGCAGGGCAAAACAATACTCCTTGCAAGTCACAATCAGGGCGATATTGACGAGCTTTGCGACACCGTGTGCGAAATGGACAATGGGATAATGACCGCCATAAGGGGGTATGAGGAATGAAAAAAATGATTATTGGTTTTGCGCTCTTTCTTGTGATGATAATCGGCTTTGGCATGACCGCGCTTGCGGAGGATGGGACGGCTTCCCCCTCGCCCGACGCATCGCCGACAGCAGAGCCAACAGAGATAACCACGCCCTCGACCGCGCCGTCTCCAAGCCCTGCGGAGCCTACGCCCACACCGGTTGTGGATCAGCTCATCATCGACAGCCGGAACCTGTATGAGGGCATGGATAAAACCTACGGCGCGGGCTATGTGCCGCGGATTGTCAACGGCAGGGCCTATATCATACTGCCGCTTCTCGGCGAAACGTATGGCGGCAAGGTGACAATTACCGCCGACCTCGGCGCAACGGCGAACAGCCCCTTTATTTTCGGCAACTATTCGCAGACCGCCGCCGGCTGGGGGCGGTATGTGTTCATGCTTGAAATACCGCTTGTGAAGGGGCGGATAAACGGCTCCTACCCCGTCACGCTGAGGGCGGACTACCTCGACGTGCTGGGCCAGCAGAAGCAGCAGAGCTTTACGCTGTATGTCACCGTAACCGACGGTAAGAACCCACCCGACCCGAACGACGTGCCGAAGCAGGAGGTTGAAAAGCCGGAGCTGTTTATATCGGCATGCGAGATAACGCCGGACACCGTCACAGGCGGCGACGAGTTCACGGCTACTGTCACGATAGACAACATTGGCGCGATACGCGCCCGCTCCGTGCGGCTGTCCTACGGGAGCGAGGCGGCGGGGATAATACCTGCGGACACGAACAGCGCGATGCACTTGGAGAACATTGCAAGCGGCGAAAGCGCAACCGTTTCATTCGCGCTCCGCACCACCGGGGACGTGCTTGCGGGCGAGCAGCCCTTTTACGTTACGCTGGACTACATTGACCTTTACGGCGGGGTGTACACCAACACGCGGACGTTCCTCGTCCACGTTACCCAGCCCGCGAAGATGAGCTGTGACCCCGTATCCCTGCCAAAGGAGGTCACTGCGGGCGAAACGATATCCCTGCCCGCCAACGTGTTCAACATAGGCAAAAGCACGCTCAGGAACGTCACGGTGAACCTGACCGGCGCGGGGCTTTTCCCCACCTCCAGCGTGTTCTTGGGGGACATTCAGCCGGGGCAGGCGGGCTACGGTGAGATGAAGGTATTCGTGGGTATGCTCTCCATGACCGAGGGCTACACCGAAAGCTACGGCAAAACAAGCGCCGTATACACCGTTACATACATGGACGACGCGGGCGAAGTTCACACCGCCGAGCAGCAGCTTTCCACCGAGATAAAGCAGCCGGTGATCGCCGGAGAAAAGACCGACGCCGAAAAGCAGGCCGAGGAGGAGCAGAAGCGCGCCATGAGCCAATGGTGGATAAGCGCGCTTGCGGCCTTCGCAGTTATTGCGATAATAGTCGCGGTAATTGTGGTGAGTAAATTTGCGAGGATGATGAGGATGAAATAGCCGTATAGCGGTGTCGGTTATTAGTATATAAAAAATACGCTTACGGCGACAGATTTTCCCGCGTCAGCGTGTCTTATATATAGCGAAAAAGGAGGTGGTTCCATTGAAGGAATAAAAAAGCCCTTGCAAATCATAATTGAGCAAGCTCATTGCCATTTGGCAATGCAGAGTTGCAAGGGCTAAACATGAATATACCTGTTCTTGCCCAAAACTCAAAGATTTAGAAAGGAGAAGGATATGAAAAAAATAATTGCAATAGCTCTTGCGCTGGTAATGGTCTTTGCAATGTCCAACGTTGCACTTGCATTTGAGGCATATGATTATACCCTTGGCGCGAATAGCACAAAGCCGGCGAGGGCACTCAAGAATATATCACGCGAGTTTTCTGATTGGTACGCATCTGGAACGTTTGGTGGTAACAGCAGTAAACGGCTTACTGTAAGGCCCTACAAGGCAGGATCTACCACGGCGATAGCAAGCCATGCCTATACATTTACAATAAGCCAGGTATCCGGCGGGCATGACTACACAACGCTTTATAGTAGTTTGGATGTGTATGCGAATACTAATGGTGGAGGCGCAAGCCTTACGGGATACTGGAGTTTCTAGTTAGATAAGCGTCGGCTAATCGTCAATATAATATGGCGATTAGCCACACTATACAATCACGGAGGATAGCTTTATGCCAAATAAACCCAATAAGCATCGATTGCCCGTAGGAACCTTAGCTTTAGTTGTTTTATTGCTAATCCTGTCTGCCTGCCAGCCTACTCCTGAAAAAGAACCTGTTGTTGTTAAGACGGAGGACTACGTAGCAGAGGCTATACAGCCGAAAGATGGAACTCATGATAAATACGATGCACCGAATAACGTGGAATTCCATAATGAAATAAGCGGATTAGATTTGACTATAAATGCGCCTGTAGTTATACCTCAAACAGATGTATATCCGGTTGAAAAAATTGAAAAAGCAGCATTTGATGAAACATATTACCGGAATGTGATGCGATTCTTTTATCCGGACGATCAGTGGGTAGAAACTCCCCAAGAAACGAAACGGGATATTCTTGAAAGAATGTCTTATTTAACGTCTTTAGCGGAAGAGAGCGATACTGATATAGCCAATGAACTTATAGAATTGCAACAACGGTTAGCAACAGATCCCGATGACAGTGCAGCTATTCCCTTCTCTTTCAATGATTTGCCGGGAAAGACTTTTTTTGAAGCATATCACTACAATGAAAATACGGCGACATACGCTGTTTTAGTTGCACAGATGAATGGCAATACCTATCAATATAGACGTGATAGTGATTCATACTGGGTGCGAGAAAGCAATGCGGAGACTTTAGAACAGAAAAATGATTTTACATCCACCAACCCCAAATTGGAAAGCGAATCTGCGATGGAAATTGCCCAAGATGCTATGAAAAATTTAGGCGCGGACTCAAACATGAAGTTTTCTTTTATGGAAAAGGCGATTGCATATAACGACAAAGGCCTGCAAGGGATCGGTTGGAT
>CABSAH010000189.1 GCA_902475645.1 uncultured Christensenellaceae bacterium
TCCGTCCCTTCCTTAGGGAGCAGAATTTCGGGGATAAGCACCCCAACGCTGTTTTGGTATTTGTTCATGCTGTCCTCCAAATGCTTTCGCGTATTGTAAAAAGGCTTGCTTTTATTCGGTTATGGTGGTGCCCGCGCGGCCCTCTATTGCGTCCACGGCCTTATCAAGGCTGGTTATTATGGCTATGCGGCCCTTCTTGCTTTCAACAAAGTTCAGCGCGGCCTCTATTTTGGGCAGCATGCTGCCGGGGGCGAAATGGCCTTCCTTTATATATTGCTTCGCTTCCGCAACGCTCATACGCTCAATATCCCTTTGGTCGGGCTTTTTGAAATTGATGCTCACCTTTTCAACTGCGGTGAGTATAACAAGCGCGTCCGCGTCCATGTCCCGCGCAAGCTTTTCGCTGGCAAGGTCCTTGTCTATAACCGCGGCAACGCCTTCAAGGTCGCCCGCATCGTTGCGGATAACGGGTATTCCGCCGCCGCCCACGGTGACTACAACAAAGCCCGCATCGTTGAGCGTTTTCACGGCGTCAAGCTCAACTATTTCAACCGGCAGCGGCGATGCGACTACCCTGCGCCAGCCGCGGCCCGCATCCTCCTTCATGGTATAGCCCTTTTCCTCGGCTATGGCCTTGGCCTCAGCTTCCGTATAGAAGGGGCCTATGGGCTTGGAGGGAGCCTTGAACTTGGGGTCGTCCTTATCCACAACCACCTGCGTCACTAAGGTGACCACGTTTTTATTTATTCCCCTGTGGCGGAGAACCTTTGAAAGACCCTGCTGAATATGGTAGCCTATCATGCCCTGGCTCATTGCGCCGCATACGTCGAACGGCATTGCGGGGGTGGAGGCGCTTGCAACCTCGTTCTGAATCACAATTCTGCCAACCTGCGGGCCGTTGCCGTGCGCAACAATAACCTCGTAGCCGCGTTCAACAATGTCCGCTATATACTCGCTGGTTTTTTCCACAACCTCAAGCTGTGCCTGCGCGGTGGCGGGTTTTCCGGCTTCCTGCAAGGCGTTGCCGCCAAGGGCTATAACTAATTTCTTCACTGGGGCTTATCTCCTTAATATAATTGGTAATACTCAGCGCCGTAATGCGCTGTTTATACGAATATAGTATAGCCGCCCGCGGCGTTGTCTGTCAACAAGCTTTGTTGACACGGCGGCAAACAAATGATAATGTTTTGGATAGAATAATATCAGGAGGGCTGCTGCCATGGAAGAAAAAAAGTTTGAATTTGACGAGCGCGCGCCGTATGCGTATTTTCAGAATACCGCCTGCCCGTATTTCCCCTGCCACGCAAAGGCGAACAAGGAGTTTTTCAACTGCCTTTTCTGCTACTGTCCGCTATATGCGCTGGGCGATAAGTGCGGCGGCAATTTCGCATATACCGAAAACGGCGTGAAGGATTGCTCAAACTGCCTTGTGCCCCATTCCAAGGGCGGTTATCCGTATATAATGGAAAATTTCCACAAAATATCGGAGCTTGCAAAGCGCAAATAAGGAGCGATGGCGATGAATACGCGCTTTGACGGGGTGAATTACTTTGCAGCCGATGCGCGGCTGCATTACGGCAGCGTAAGCATAAGGGACGGCTATATAGAGCGCGTGGAAATGGCGGACGATGCCCCGCACGCGGGCGCAAGGCTGCTTTTGCCCGGTTGCATTGATACGCATACGCACGCCATGCTGCAAAGCGAATACTTTGCCGAGGATGAACGCGCCGCTGCCGCCGCACGCAGGGCGCTTGCCAAAAGCGGCACAACGGCGTTCCTGTTCGCAACCATGGCAATGGATGAAAAAAGCCTTGCGTACCGCTGCCGCGCCGCCGCGCAGGCCGTTAAAGCGGGGACTGCGGGCGAAAGCCGCTGCCTTGGCGTATACCTTGAAGGGCCGTTCCTGTCATATGAAAAGCGCGGCGCGCACAACCCCGAATTTCTGCATCTTCCCGATGAAGCCATGCTCTCCCACCTTGACGACGCGGCGGAGGGCTGCATACGCGCCGTATGCATGGCGCCGGAGCTTGACGGGGCGCTTGCGCTTGCCGAAAAGCTGAGCGGGAATAAGGTCGTATCCTTTGCGCACAGCGCGGCGGGCTATGACGCGGCCATGCAGGCGTTTGAGGCCGGCTTTTGCAACCTTACGCATACGTTCAACTGTATGCAGCCCATGCTGCACCGCGCGCCCGGGCCCGTTGCCGCGGCGGCGGATACAGAGGACGTTACGGCAGAGCTGATAGACGATGCGCTGCACGTTCAGCCGCCCATGATACGGGCGCTGTTCAAATTGATGGGCGCCGAACGCATAATACTTATAAGCGATTCGATAGCCGCCTGCGGCATGGCGGACGGCGTATACCACTCCCCCGACGGCATGGACATTCGCCTTAAAAACGGGCGCGCCACGCTTGACGGCACGGATACGCTGGCGGGCTCCGTAACGCCGCTGTTCGCGGGCGTGCGCCGCATAAGCGCGGCGGGCATTCCGCTTGAGCAGGCGATAGCCGCGGCGACGCTCAACCCCGCGCGAAGGTACGGCCTTGAAAACGAGCTCGGCGCGGTGGAGGAAGGGCTTCGTGCCGATTTGCTCCTCTGCACCGCCGACCTTGCGCCCGAAAGGGTCTACATTGGCGGGAACGCCGTGGAGGAGTAGGGGGAATAATATGTATCGGCAACGCGGTAAACAGCCATTGCCGCTTGCCGATATACAAAAAAGAGTCCGTGTATGCACACGAACTCCTTGTTTTGGTGGAGATAAGGGGACTCGTCCGGCGATACTGGGCCAGTATCGCCGCCAGCCCTGGGAACTAAAAAACAATTCACCGGATTGTTTTTTTGCCTCCGCTGTCGCTTCGGCCGTTCCCTTCTCGTCCCTTATCTCTTGGTAAAAAAAGAGTCCGTGTATGCACACGAACTCCTTGTTTTGGTGGAGATAAGGGGACTCGTCCGGCGATACTGGGCCAGTATCGCCGCCAGCCCTGGGAACTAAAAAACAATTCACCGGATTGTTTTTTTGCCTCCGCTGTCGCTTCGGCCGTTCCCTTCTCGTCCCTTATCTCTTGGTAAAAAAAGAGTCCGTGTATGCACACGAACTCCTTGTTTTGGTGGAGATAAGGGGACTCGTCCGGCGATACTGGGCCAGTATCGCCGCCAGCCCTGGGAACTAAAAAACAATTCACCGGATTGTTTTTTTTGCCTCCGCTGTCGCTTCGGCCGTTCCCTTCTCGCCCCTTATCTCTTGGTAAAAAAGAGTCCGTGTATGCACACGAACTCCTTGTTTTGGTGGAGACATCGCTTTCAAATCCGAACCATAGACGGCCTCGACATCCTTGAGTGTGATTATTTCCGTGCCGCCTTTGAAGTTGTAGGTGATGACGAGCCTGTCGTCAAACAGGTACAGGGAGTTGACGAAGGTATCTATGATACGTTTTTGGTACTCACGGCTGTTTACGT
>CABSAH010000190.1 GCA_902475645.1 uncultured Christensenellaceae bacterium
CTGAAAACGGATTATATAGACCTGTTCCAGTTCCATAATCCTGCCGCCATGCCCACGCCGGACGATGAAAACGGCCCCTATGCCGCCGCGCTTGAAGCCAAGCAAAAGGGCTACATACGTCACATAGGCATAACCAACCATCGGCTCAGGCTTGCCCAAAGCTGCATAGACAGCGGCCTGTTTGAAACGATGCAGTTCCCCTTCAGCTATATCGGCACCGATGAGGAAATAGACCTTGCGCGCCGCTGTAAGGAAGCCGATATGGGCTTCATAGCCATGAAGGGACTTGCGGGCGGCCTTCTCAACAACGCCAAGGTATGCATGAACTTCATCAAGCAATACGACAATGTTGTTCCCATATGGGGAATACAGAGCGAGGAAGAGCTTGACGAATGGCTTGCCCTTGAAAACGCCGGAGACTTTGCCGTTACCGATGAAATTAAGGCCATAATAGAGCGCGACCGCAAGGAGCTTTGCGGCAACTTCTGCCGCAGCTGCGGATACTGCCTGCCCTGCCCTGCCGGAATAGATATTCCGCAGGCCGCACGCATGAGCCGTTTGCTCCGCCGTTCGCCTTACCAGCCTTATATGAGCGATGAGTGGCATAAAAAGATGCACATGATTGACGATTGCCGCAACTGCGGCGCATGCGCATCCCGCTGCCCATACGGGCTTAACACGCCCAAGCTGCTTAAAGAAATGCTTGCCGATTACGACGAGTTTTACGCAAAGCACAAAGACTGACAATGCCAGTTCCCGCCTGCTGTGTGACCCCCCTCCCGCCGCAGGCAGTTAATCGTCCGGAGCCGTTCCTTAACCGCAGAACGGCTCCGGTTTTTATTTGCTCTTTATTTTGCGGATATTATCTGGTAGAATTTATATATAAAAAAGCAATAAGGTGATTTATATATATGGCACGCAAAAAATCTCTGCTTGCAATGCTTAGGCCCCAGCTTATATTGATAGGCGCGCTAATACTCGGCGCAGGCATATTCGCCCTGTGTTACAGCGCGGGCGGCGTTAATATGCTAAGCGATCCGCAATTCGCCGCAGCGGACGAGCCTCCCGAGGAAAGCCCGCTTCCGGACGAGTCCCCCGCGCTTACCGAATCGCCGCAGCCCACCGAAACGCCAAGTCCCTCCACCGCAGGCAGGATAATACCCTACTATGCCGAAAACGGCATGTGGGGCTATAAGAACACATCCGGCCAAGTGGTAATAGACGCCATGTTTTCGGACGCCGCTGAGTTTGACGGAGAGGTTGCCTTTGCTGCACAAAGCGGCATGTGGGGGCTTATCAACCGCTCCGGCGCATGGACGGTTGAGCCTTCGTGGGGCAGCGTGCGCAGCTTCAGCGAGGATAAGGCCGCCGTTGAATCGGGCGGCAGATGGGGCTATATAGACCGCACGGGCAAGCTGATAATAGACTATGCCTTCCGCGATGTCGGCGATTTCCATTGCGGAAGGGCTATGGCGCGTTCCGGCTCGGAATACGGATTTATAGACGTGAACGGCGATATTGCCGTTTCCCAGAAATGGAGCGAGGTCAGCGACTACGGCGCGGATGTTGCCTTTGCCCGTTCCTCCAACGGAAACAGCTATATAATAGACAAGGTTGGCGAAAAGATAGCCACGCTTTCGTCAAGGCAATACGGCACGGCGTATAGCGAAGGTTACGCCCTTATACGCGACGGCAGCGAGGTTTATTATTTCAACAGCAAGGCGCAGACGGCATATAAAACCCGCTATCAGGACGGGCTTAGCTTCGTCGGCGGCTATGCCGCGGTTGAGCTGGACGGCAAATGGGGCTATATAAACACGCGCGGCTCGCTTGAAATAGCCAATAAATACCGCGACGCGCGCTCCTTTTCAAACGGGCTTGCCGCCGTGCTTGACAATGAAACCGGACTTTGGGGTTATATAAACACAGCCGGCGAATACGTTATACAGCCGCAGTTCGATACGGCTGAGCCGTTCGGCGACGGCTATGCGCTAATAAGTCAAAACGGCGAATATTCGCTTGTCAACAAATCCGCGGAGCTTACTTATATGTATTCAAAATAAGGCTCAACGGCGCCCGTCCGCATCCAGCGCACATAAGTATATTCACAGTGAACAGGCTGAGTCTGTATTTTGGCAGAACTCAGCCTTTTATTTGTATATGGCATTGATTTTAGGCGCCAAAAAAAGTATAATATGTTTGTACAGCGTGGACAGCGCGGTAACACATCTACAAAATAAATTATAGCGAGGTTTATGGTATGCAGAAAATGATGGATGCGCTTGTTAAACCGGAGCGAGCGAAAGGACTTATTCTTACCCAGGTGCCCGTTCCCGAACCGGGAATAGGCGAAGTGCTTATCAAAATACACAAAACGGCCATATGCGGCACGGATGTGCATATTTATAATTGGGACCCGTGGAGCCAGCAGCACATCAATCCGCCCATGGTCATAGGCCATGAATACGTTGGCGAAATTGCCGCGCTCGGCCCGGGCGTTACCGAATATAAAGTAGGCCAAATCGTATCGGGCGAGGGGCATATAGTATGCGGTCATTGCCGCAACTGCCGCGCGGGCAACGGCCAATGGTGCAGTGAAACCAAGGGCGTGGGCGTGGACAGGCAGGGCGCGTTTGCCGAATATGTATGCATACCCAAAACGAACGTAATATTGATGCCGGATGATATTCCGGAGGATATAATTTCATTCTTTGATGCATACGGCAACGCCACGCACACCGCCACCATGTTCGATGTTGTGGGCGAGGATGTGCTTATAACGGGCGCAGGCCCCATAGGTATGATGGCCGTCGGCATCTGCCGCCAGAACGGCGCGCGCAACATAATTGTCACCGACGTGAACGATTACAGGCTCAATATTGCTAAGCAGATGGGCGCAACGGCAACCGTTAACCTGACTCATGAAAAGCTTGAGGACGCCATGGCTGCGCACAGGATGGTGGAAGGCTTTGACGTCGGCCTTGAAATGAGCGGCAACGGAAAGGCGCTCAATCAGCTGCTTAAATCCATGCGCAACGGCGGCAAGGTGGCGCTATTGGGCATAGCAGGCCCGGGCACGGTTATTGACTGGAACGACGTTATATTCAAGGGGCTGACCCTGCAAGGCATTTACGGCAGGAAGATGTTTGAAACATGGTATAAGATGATAGCCATGATACAGGCGGGCCTTGACCTAACCCCCGTTATCACGCACCGCTACCATTATACGGACTTTGAAAAGGGCTTTGAAGCCATGAACAGCGGCCATTCCGGAAAGGTAATACTTTCCTGGGAGAAATAAAAAGGAGGAGCAAAGCATAATGAAGAACGCATACGAGATCTATGCAAAAGAGCTTGAGGGCATCCGCGAAGCGGGAACGTACAAGGACGAGCGCATAATAACCACCGAGCAG
>CABSAH010000191.1 GCA_902475645.1 uncultured Christensenellaceae bacterium
AGCGCAGCGAGGCGCTGGGCCAGCTTACGGAAGGGTACGAAAGCGTTGTGGGCATTGCCGGCTGCCACGGCAAAACCACCATAACAAGCATGCTTGCGCTGATATGCGAGCGCGGCGGGCCTGATGCAACGGTGCATATAGGCGGCTTTGTGGATTTTTTGAACGGCGGCGTAAGATTAGGCGCGCACGATATGTTCATAACCGAGGCTTGCGAATACGTTGAAAGCTTCCTTACCCTGCGCCCGACCATTGCCCTTATAAACAATATCGACAACGACCACCTTGATTATTACGGCGATATGGAGCATATTGTTGCGGCGTTCAAAAAATTTGCCGCGCTGCTGCCCCAAAACGGGCTTTTGATAGGCAATACGGACGATTTTCGCGTGCGCTCTCTGATGGCTGAGCACGCGGGGCGAAAGCTTACCTACGGCATGAAAAACGCGGACATGACGCCTGAGTGCATAACATACGATGAGGACGGCTGCGCGGGGTTTGACATAATGTATAAGGGCAAAAAGCTCATGCACGTTCAGCTCCGTATTCCCGGCGAGCATAGCATAATAAACGCCGTTGCGGCCGCGGCTGTTGCGCGCGAGGTGGGCGCGGACGATAAATGCATAGCCGATGCGCTTGGCGCGTTTCAAAATACACGCCGCCGCTTTGAATACTACGGCGAAAGGAACGGAGTGAGGTATTACCATGATTACGGGCATCATCCTTCCGAAATAGCCGCAACCATGAAGGCCGCGCGCAACATTAAGCACAACAGGCTTTTCTGCGTGTTCCAGTGCAATTCCTACACCCGCGCAAAAACGCTTTTCCTAAACGACGTTACCTGCTTTAACCTTGCGGACGAAACGCTTGTGCCGGATATTTACCCGGGCCGCGAAAAGGACGACGGCACGGTTCACGCGCGGGATATGGCGGCGGCAATAAACGCGGGCGGCGGGCACGCAAAATACATAGCCACGTTTGAAGGCATAAGGGACTATATTGACGCGCACGCGGCGACAGGCGACCTTGTGGTAACAATAGGCAGCGGGGATGTTTATATCCAAACCAAAAAGCTGCTTTGAAATAACTATACAAAGGAGGCAATTTAATGAACAATAATTACGAACCCATCCCCATCCGCCCGCTTACGCTGCGCGGCGTATTCGGCATAACATGGGCGGTTATTAAGCGGAATTTCCTTTCCGCCGTTATGTATACGGTGATATGGACGCTTATAATGCTGCTTTCCTTCGGCATATGCGCCCTTCCCGCAATAATAGGCATAGCTTCGCTCAATAGGGCGGGCGTTGCGGCGCTTGTGGCGCTAAGCGTGGTGCTTTTGTTCCTTTGGGCGTTTGCAATATGGCTTGTTGTAAACCCGATTCTCTACGGCAGCCTGTATACGGAAATGTCCATGCGCGTATACGGCCAAAACTCCACCCTTTCAATGCTTTTCAGGCGCACGGGCTTTACGCTGAAGCGCTTCTTCACGCTTAACCTTTGCCAAAGCTTAGGCTCTGCCGTGGCAAGCATTGCCGCATCCACCGTAAGCAGCCTGCTTACAAGCCTAATCACCGCCGGCGGCATGATGGGCTTGATGATGGGCGCCATGCGCAGCAGCCTTTTATCCGGCGGCACAATACACACCATTGAGGACTTGACAGCCTTGGGCGCGGGCTTTTTTATAACGATGCTGCTCATTGGGCTTGTTAATATGCTCATAGGCATATGCGCCTCCGTGCCGCTTGTGTTCACTTACCCCGTTGCCGTAAACGAGAAAAAGAAGAACTTCGATGCGCTCGGCCGCGCCCTTAACATTGGCTTTAAGCGCTACGGCAGGGCGCTTGGCACAACGCTTATAGCCACCGCTGCCTTTACGCTGATAGAGATTATTGTAAGCTTTGCGTTAGGCTTGGCGATAGGCTTTAGCGCCGCTGCGGACAATATTGCGCTTACGATAGTATTCGCAGCTCTCCTGCTGCTTGCCGTAATGTTCATAGGCGCGATTGCAACCGTGTACACAACCGCGCTGAACACCGTGCTTTATCAGGACGCACACACGCGCGAGCTTGGCAGCGGCATAAACGAACCCGCGCCGCAAGCTCCGCACAACGACGCTCCGGCAGGCCAAGGCGCATACGAGCCGCCGGCATACGAGCCGCCCGCCGCATACGAGCCGGAATTCATTGAAAAAAACGGCGGCACACAGGAATGAATTTAAGGAGGAAAAACGAATGTATATAGACATAAACATAGAAGAAATGAAGGCATACATACTAAACAAATTCACCGTTGAGGGCGACTTTAGCTTTCTTGAGGAAGGCGAGCTTGCCAAAATGGTTGATGACCTTATGGAGCTGGACAACGAATACATGGCCAAAAGCGGCGCGGACGAGGGCGAGGATTACGACGACGACGACGCATACGAGCTTATATTTGCGGGTATGCAGAAGCGCTGGCCCAAGTATAAGGAATTTGCAATGCGCCTGAGCGAGGATTATTTGGACTTTGCCGAAGAATACCTTGAATCCGTGGGCGCGATAGAATGGGAGTAAGCGAATGAGAATACTCAACATAACCGAGCCCAACAGGTTCTTCCGCGCGGTGAACGAATGCCGCGGGCGCGTGGAGCTGCTTACGGGCGAAGGGGACAGGCTTAACTTGAAGTCCACCCTATGCCAATACATTGCGCTGACGCAGATGTTTCAGGACGGGCAGATAGAGGGCGTGGAGCTTTGCCTTTCCGACCCTGCGGATTTCGCTATGCTCGACCCGTACATAATTAAGGAATAAGCTAAAAAGCAATGAATCCCCCGCATTAGACGGGTGTTCATAAAACAGTCAACGGAGCGTATCGACATAGATACGCTCCGTTTCTCATGCCAACATACTATGTAAAAAGGTGCGGCCCCTTGGCTCTCCCATTGGGAGAGCTGTCACCGCAAGGTGACTGAGAGGGCGTTGAAGTCTTTTGAATGATAATCTCCTTGGGTGTTGTCTTTGGTATGGGCATTGTTTGCCCTCTCCGTCCTCGCTGCGCTCGGCCACCTCTCCCAAAGGGAGAGGCAAGGGATGCGGCCCCGTGGCTCTCCCCTTGGGAGAGCTGTCACCGCAGGTGACTGAGAGGGAGTTGCAGCCTTTCTCGAATAATAATCTCCTTGGGTGTTGTCCTTTGGGTATGGGCATTGTTTGCCCTCTCCGTCCTCGCTACGCTCGGCCACCTCTCCCAAAGGGAGAGGCAAGATGTGCAGCCCCGTGGCTCTCCCCTCGGGAGAGCTGTCACCGCAGGTGACTGAGAGGGCGTTGAAGTCTTTTTCGAATGATAATATCATTGGGTGTTGTCTTTGGTATGGTTATTGTTTGCCCTCTCCGTCCTCGCTACGCTCGGCCACCTCTCCCAAGGGGAGAGGCAAGG
>CABSAH010000192.1 GCA_902475645.1 uncultured Christensenellaceae bacterium
TGGCAAACCGAAGGTTTGACTGAGGGAGTCCAAAAGGCTCCCCGGACGGGGAGCTGTCGCCGCAAGGCGACTGAGGGGTTGACGGAAAAAATCAAAGCCACGTTACAACCCCTCCGTCTGCTCGTTACACTCGCATCCACCTCCCCTTTCAGGGCAGGCTTATGGTCGGTAACGTGTCCGTTCAGGGACGCAGGATTTTATCGTCCTTGCCATCGTCACTGAAAAAACACAGGCAAATAGCGGCTTAGGAGCGATAGTGTGCAAAAGAGGTTAGGGGAATTTACCCCCTACCTCATTTTCCTTCCGGCTCCTTTATGAACAGAACATAGTCCTGCGGGTCAACGTATTTTTCATCCTTCAGCAGCTCAAAGTGAACGTGGCTTTTGTCGCCGCATTCGCTTATGGCGGTATCGCCAACGTAGCCTATTGTGTCGCCCGAATTCACGCGCGCGCCTGTTTTTACGGGCGGGTCTGCCTTCAAATTGCCGTAGGCGGCCGTCATGCCGTCCGCGCCCTTTATTTCCACCATAACGCCCAGCGAATCGTCGGTGAATATCTCCGTAACCGTTCCCGCGAAAACGGCGCGAACCTCGCTCCCTTTGGGCGATGCCACGTCAACGCCCGTGTGCGTTGTCCATTGGTCAAGCGTGCGGGAATATATAAGCTCGTTCACCGCAAAGCCCCATATAACCTCGCCGCGCACGGGCGGGCTTAGCTTTTGCCTTTGGGTGGGCTTTGGCGTGGGCGGCGCGGGCGTAAAGTCCGGCATGGGCGTGGGTGTGGCCGGTGGCGTGGGGGTGGGCGTTATTATGGGTAGCTGCGCTTGGCCGAGCCTTTCGCCAATGTCCGTATGCACCTCGCTTGCGGGGTCTGCCGTCTGCGCGGGGTCGGGGTCAGCGCCCTGCTTTGCGGCAAGCACGGCTGCAAGCGCCGCCGCGCCCGTAAGCGACAGCGCAACAACGTATATGCCCCTCTTTTTAAGAAAACCGACAGCCGCGGTCTTTATGCCCGTAAGGGCGGTCCTTATGGTCTTTTTCATAAAATCAGATCACCTCGCCGCATAGTATTGCCCAAATTTAATATTTTCAATCTTTTTTCACATTAGTTTGAATTGCATTGCCGCGATAGGGGCGCATTGTGTGGTATAATACAAAAGCGGAAATGCCGCATTAAGCAACCGAAAGGATAAATATATATGGCAAGAGTCAGCAGCGTAGGCGGTCAGGCCGTTATGGAAGGCGTTATGATGAAATCCCCCACGGGCGTGGCGTTGGCGGTGCGCCGTGCGGACGGCACAATAGCCACCAAATACGACGGATGGACGACCAAGGCGAAGAAGGGCACCTTTTTGGGGCTGCCGATAGTGCGCGGCGTTGTAACGTTCATAGAAACGCTGTCAACGGGCATGAACACATTGACCGAAAGCGCAAAGCTTGCGGGTGAGGATATAGAAGAAGAACCGACTAAGTTCGAAAAATGGCTTAGCGAAAAGCTGGGCAAATCGGTTGAAAGCATAGTTATAGGCTTGGCTGTAATATTGGCGATAGCGCTTAGCGTAGGGCTGTTTTTCCTGCTGCCGCTTGGCATAAGCTCGCTTATATTCGGCAAGGCGGCAAGCGTTGCGGGCGTTTGGAAAAGCCTTACGGAGGGGCTTGTAAGGCTTATTATATTCATAGGCTATCTTTTGCTTTGCTCCCGCATAAAGGATGTTAAGCGCACGTTTATGTACCACGGGGCGGAGCATAAAACAATAGCCTGCTACGAGGCGGAGGAGGAGCTTACGCCCGAAAACGCCGCCAAGCATTCGCGGCTGCATCCGCGCTGCGGCACAAACTATCTGTTCCTTGTTATGGCGGTGAGCATACTTTTCTTTGCGGCAATAGGCTGGAACGCAAGCTTTGCTGTTCGTCTTGCAATGCGCATAGCCTTCCTGCCGATTGTTGCGGGGCTGTCCTATGAGGTGCTGCGCCTTGCCGCGCGCTATGATAATTGGTTCACGCGCATAATACGCGCGCCGGGCATGGCGTTGCAGCGCATAACAACAAAGGAGCCTACGGCAGATATGCTGGAGGTTGCAATAGCCGCCTTCAATTTGGCAATGGATCCTAATTATAAGGTTGAAACCGAAGCGGCGGAGGGGTCTGCTCAATCCGCCGAATGAGGATATAAAAGCGAATACAGCGTTGGCTCAAGCGAAAATTCTTCCATAAGGGCTTTGGCTTCATGCAGCGCAAGGCGTCCGGCGTTATCCAGTGCCGGGCGTTTTTTTATTGCCCGTATAAGCAGGTTCTTTGGCGTATGGCTAAGGTCAACAAACTCCAAAACCTGCGTTTTGTAGCCGCAGCTTTCAAGCAGGCTTGCGCGTATGGCATCCGTCATAAGCGCGGCAAAACGCTCCTTTATTATGCCGTATCGGGTGATGAGCTTCAATTTGTCCGATGCTATCTGCCCGTTAAGCTCATGCTGGCAGCAGGGCACGGAAAGTATCATGCGCGCCCCGCGGCATACGGCGTTATGCAGCGCATAATCGGTTGCGGTATCGCACGCATGCAGCGTAACCACCATGTCCGCGGCGGCGTTGGCGTCGTATTCGGCAATGTCCCCGCGTTCAAAGCGGAGCGAATCGTAGCTGTATCGCTTGGCGGCGGCGGAGCATTTTTCAATAACGTCCGCCTTCAGGTCAAGCCCCGTCATCTCTACATTCAGCCCCATTATGTTAACAAGATAATGATACAGCACAAACGTAAGATACGATTTGCCGCAGCCGAAGTCAATAACCCTAAGCGGCGCGGCGTTTTTGCGTTCAAGGCAGCCATCCTCCTTCAGCGCATCGCGCACTATTTCAAGGAAGCGGTTTATCTGCGCAAATTTATCCCGCATGGGCGCGGCGATATGCCCGTCCTTTGTGAAAACGCCCATGTCTATAAGCGCGGGTATGGGCTCGGTTTCACTTAAAATATACTGCTTTTTTCGGTTGTGCGCCTGCTCGGGCGGCTTCGGCGCGGTTTGCGAAAGCGGCTTTAGCATATACGTCGCCCCGTAATAGCCCTTGTTAAGCATTATAATATGCTCCCCGTCGGCGGCAAAGGCGTTGGCCTGCCTGTATGTACGGCCTGAAAGCTCCGCGGCAAGCGCGCGTTCAAGCTCCTCCGCTGCAATGTTTTGATGAAACGCCTGCTTTTGGCTGTATCGGCTTATGTGGTATGCGCCGCTTTTAAGCTCAAAGGTGCAGCGGCGGTATTGGGCGGCTTTAGGGGCCTTTGAAAGTATTATCCTTGCGGGCAGGGCGGCGGCGACAAGCTTCGCGGCCTGCTCTATGCCAAGCTTCATATTATAAAGCGTCCTTTCGTTTATGCATGGCAATATAATACGCTAAG
>CABSAH010000193.1 GCA_902475645.1 uncultured Christensenellaceae bacterium
GGGCTCATGTCCAGCAGCATCTTCATGCGGCAGGGTATGCCCTTGAAATACCATATGTGCGATACGGGGGCGGCCAGCTCAATGTGGCCCATGCGCTCGCGGCGCACCTTTGCGCGGGTAACTTCAACGCCGCACTTATCGCACACTACGCCCTTGTAGCGCACGCGCTTATATCTGCCGCAATGGCATTCCCAGTCCTTTGTAGGCCCGAATATGCGTTCGCAGAACAGTCCGTCAACTTCCGGTTTAAGCGTGCGGTAATTTATGGTCTCGGGTTTTTTGACCTCTCCGTGCGACCATTCCCTTATTTTTTCCGGGGATGCAAGGCCAATCTGTATAGCGTCAAAATTTGTCAGCTCGAACAATGCTTTTCTCTCCCTTCATCCGCGTTTTATTCGCCGTCGAACTCGCTGAAATCAGCGTCCGTATCGTCGTCATCATCTTCATTGAAATCGAATTCGCTGAAGCGATCGTCGTTTTCCATCGGCGCGATATCCGGCACGTCCTCAAGCCCGCTCATGTTCACGTCGATAGGCGTTCCGTCGTCATCGTCTATCATTTCGCCTATCTGAATCTCCTCGTTGGTATCGCTTAGCACCTTTATGTCAAGGCCGAGCGATTGCAGCTCCTTTATAAGCACCTTGAAGGATTCCGGCACGCCGGGTTCGGGTACGTTTTCGCCCTTTACTATGGCCTCGTAGGTCTTTACGCGGCCAACGATATCGTCGCTCTTAACGGTCAGTATCTCCTGCAATGTGTTCGCCGCGCCGTAGGCTTCCAGCGCCCAAACTTCCATTTCGCCGAAGCGCTGCCCGCCGAACTGCGCCTTGCCGCCCAGCGGCTGCTGAGTTACCAGCGAGTACGGTCCGGTGGAGCGGGCGTGTATCTTATCGTCCACCAGATGGTGCAGCTTGAGATAATACATATAGCCAACGGACACCCTGTTTTCAAAGGGCTCGCCCGTGCGGCCGTCGTACAGCACCGTCTTGCCGTCGGGGTCCTTTCCGGCCTTTACAAGCAAATCCTTTATGTCCTGCTCGCTTGCGCCGTCGAATACCGGAGTTGCAATGTGCCACCCAAGCGTCTTTGCCGCCATGCCAAGATGCAGCTCAAGCACCTGGCCTATGTTCATTCGGCTCGGAACGCCCAGCGGGTTAAGCACTATTTGCAGCGGCGTACCGTCCGGCAGGAAGGGCATATCCTCCTCAGGCAGTATCCTTGAAATAACGCCCTTGTTGCCGTGGCGGCCGGCCATCTTGTCGCCCACGGATATCTTCCTCTTCTGCGCAATGTATACGCGCACAAGCTCGTTCACGCCGGGGGCAAGCTCATCCTTGTTTTCGCGGGTGAATATCTTCACGTCCACTATAACGCCGCCCTCGCCATGCGGCACGCGCAAAGAGGTATCCCTAACCTCCCTTGCCTTTTCGCCGAATATGGCGCGCAGCAGGCGTTCCTCCGCGGTAAGCTCGGTTTCGCCCTTAGGCGTTACCTTACCGACGAGTATATCGCCGCTCCTTACCTCCGCACCAATGCGGATTATGCCGCGCTCGTCAAGGTCGCTTAGCGCATCCTCGCCAACGTTGGGTATATCGCGCGTTATCTCCTCCTTGCCCAGCTTCGTATCGCGGGCTTCGGTTTCATGTTCCTCAATATGTATGGAGGTATATACGTCGTCCTTCACAAGCTTTTCGCTTATAAGAACAGCGTCCTCATAGTTATAGCCTTCCCATGTCATGAAGCCTATGAGTATGTTGCGGCCAAGGGCTATTTCGCCATGCTCCGTGCTTGCGCCGTCCGCCAGCACGTCGCCCACCTTGACCTTGTCGCCCACGCTCACTATGGGGCGCTGGTTGATGCAGGTGCCCTGATTGGAGCGCTTGAACTTGATGAGCTTATATGTATGGCGTATGCCGCTTGCATCCTCGGTAACAACCTTATCGGCGGCAACGTATATGACCGTTGCATCCTCATGCGCAACCACAACAACGCCCGAATCGTGCGCGGCCTTGTATTCCATGCCCGTGCCAACAACGGGCGCTTCGGGCATAAGCAGCGGCACGGCCTGGCGCTGCATGTTAGATCCCATCAGCGCGCGGTTGGCGTCGTCGTTTTCAAGGAAGGGTATCATCGCCGTTGCAACGGATACAAGCTGCTTGGGCGAAACGTCCATATAATGCACCTGCTCGGCAGGCACTTCAATTATTTTATCCAGCCAGCGGGCAACAACGTGATCCTTGGCGAACCATGTTTTGCCGTCCTGATCGGTAACGGTGGCTTCGTTGGCCTGCGCAACCACAAAATCGTCCTCTTCATCCGCGGTCAGGTACACTATGTCGCTGCTTATGGAACGGCTCTTGCCGTCAACCTTCCTGTAAGGCGCCTCTATAAAGCCGTAATTATTGATGCGCGCATATGTGGAAAGCGAGTTTATAAGGCCTATGTTGGGGCCTTCGGGCGTTTCTATGGGGCACATGCGCCCGTAATGCGAATAGTGAACGTCGCGCACGTCAAACGTTGCGCGGTCGCGGTTCAAGCCGCCCGGGCCGAGTGCGCTCAGCCTGCGCTTATGCGTAAGCTCCGCAAGCGGGTTGGTCTGATCCATGAACTGGGAAAGCTGGCTGGAGCCGAAGAATTCCTTTATGGCCGCGGTAACGGGGCGTATGTTTATAAGGTTGCTGGGCATGGCAGTTTCCACGTCCTGTATGCTCATACGCTCGCGCACAACGCGCTCAAGCCTTGTCATACCGACGCGAATTTGGTTTTGCAGCAGCTCGCCAACGCTCCTTATGCGGCGGTTGCCGAGATGGTCTATATCATCCGTGCGGCCTATGCCGTAATTCATGCCTATAAGATAGCTTATGCTGGCTATCATATCATCGGGCAGTATATGCCTGGGTATAAGGTCGTAAACATGCGCCTTGAGCAGGGCCTTCAGCTCATCCTCGTCCATGCTCTCGCCTTCCTTAAGCAGCTGCATAAGCGTAGGGTAATGCACCCTTTCGTTAAGCCCGGCTTCCCCGGGATCAAAGCTTAGGAAGTGTTTGGCATCGACGAACAGGTTGCCCAGCACCTTTATGCGCTTATCCTCGGCCGTAACGAATATGCCGCGCACGCCGGTATTCTCTATGCGCTCGGCAGCCTCCGCGCTTATGCGCGTGCCGGCTTCGGCTATGATTTCTCCCGTGGCGGGGTCAACCACATCGTCTGCGCTTATCTGCCCCGTTATGCGGGCGGCAAGGCTCAGCTTCTTATTGAACTTATAGCGGCCTACGCGGGCCAAATCATAGCGGCGGTCAAAGAACAACGCGTTCAGCAGGCTCCTTGCGCTTTCCTCCGTGG
>CABSAH010000194.1 GCA_902475645.1 uncultured Christensenellaceae bacterium
ACCTTTCTTGCGCTTGCGCCGTGCCGCTTGGCCCATTCGCGCCTGTCGCTGTTTATATAAAGGCTGTCCAAAGCCTCGCCTATGCTATCGTAAAGCTTAATGCCCTCCCCCGCGATTTCAAACGGGTACACGGCCTCCGTTTCGCCCAATGCGTTGAGCATTGCGCTCGCTTTCTCCCTGCCGTCAGCCATATCCGCATAGAAGCCGACAAGCCTGACTGCAAGCTCCTCCCGCTCGGCATCGCTTAGCTGAGCGCACTCGCTTTTATCCGTATATCGGGCCGTAAGCTGCCCCGCAACCGCAGGCGAAAGGCCGAAAAACGCATTGCTCAGCGCCTTTGCCATGCTCACGCCCGCCATGCTCAGCGCGGCTGAAAAATCCGCGGCAGCGGCAACGGAGGGGTCCTGCTTGTCCTGCGCTGGTGGCGGTGAATATTCAAGCCCCGGCATGACGAAGCGCACGCTGCTCATGCCCAAGCCAACGTGCTTTATGGCGTCCGCAATAACGCCCTTTTCGTTCACCAGTATTATGTTTGAATGCTTGCCCATCATCTCGCAATACAGGGCATATTCGCTCAAATCGCCAAGCTCGTTATGCGCTTCTATGCTTATTTTAAGCACCCTGTCAAGCCGCGCCTGCTCAATGCGCGTTATTTTGCCGCCCGCTATGCGCTTCCTAAGCAGCATGCAGAACATTGGCGCTTCGCTCGGCGCCTGCTTTTTTATCTCCGTAAGTTGCACGCGGCTATCGGCAGCCGATGCGTTCAAAAGCAGTTTATACGTCTGCCCCAAGCTGCGCACCGTAAGCAGCAGCTCCTCCCTATCGGTCTGCTGTATCTTGTCTATTTTGCCGCCTATTATGCGCCTGTTAAGCTCGTTTGCGGCGCTGTACAGGCTCAGTCCGTCCATGGACAAATGGTATCATCTCCGTTCGTAATGCACCTGCTCAATACCGCCGTTCAAGCCTTGCGCACGATAGCTCGTATGCGGTTTTGTTCAGCATTATGCCGTTTTCGTTTTTTGTATATCGGCGGCTTTGCAGCCTGCCCTCTATGCGCACGCGCGCGCCCACGCAAAGCTCCTTAGCCGTATGCGCCGCGCTGCCCCACGCTATGCAGGGAATATAGTCCGCCTTTTTATAATCGCGGTTCACGGCTATGAGCATATCCGTTATCTCCCGTCCGAAGGGCGTTATGCGGAACACCGTTTCGCGGCATATGCAGCCGGTAAGCACCACGCTGTTTATATGGCCGCAGTCCGCGCGGCATTGCTCTATGCGCTGCGCAAATGCCCGCAGGAGCAGCCTGTTCGCGCCGTCCGTCCGGCGGTTATAGGAGCGCAGCTCGCCGCTAAGCTCAATAGTATCGCCAACGCAAAAATCCCGCATCAGCCTGCCCGGCACGGTTATCGGCAGCGTATCCGCCGCGCCGCTAAGCCGCATTATCTCCATTTTGCCAAGGTATAGCGTTTCGCCGTAGGCTTCATGCTCCGCTATAAGCGGTTCCGTAAGCCTTCCCCGCATGAACAGTCCGTTTTCGTCCCGCGTATAGCCCATATCCATTCTCCGTAGCATGTAATGATGCTATATGGATATGCCGCCGCCCGTCGGGTTATGAATCCAGCCTGTACGCCCCCGTTACCACATCGTCAAGCAATGCCATAACCAGTATGCTGCCCTTACCCGCGCGCGGCTCAATATGCACAAGCTCCGTTGTATCTATGCGCGTTTCGGCGCCGTGGAACTGGCGCACGGCAAACGGGAACGGCACGGTGACATGGAACGCGGCGGCTATGCGCGAACCGTTGCTGCCGTTTTTCTTAAAGTCGAACGTCTTTAAGCCCTTGCCGTTTCGTCCCTGTATATCGTATTCAAATACAAAGCTGCGCTTAGCGTAGCCGCGGTCGGTAACGGTTAAAATCTCGCCCTCGTCCGTTATCTGGCCAAAGTATACAACCTCGTCCCCCGCGTCCAGCTTTATGCACTTAACGCCGCTGCTTACGCGCCCCATTTCGGGCACCGTATCCGGCTCAAAGCGTATGCTCATGCCCCGTCCGGTTATGAGCAGTATTGTATGCTCCGCGCCCGCGTCCGGCTCTATGCCTATTATCTCGTCGCCGTCCTTCAGCGCGGCGGCCTGTATCTTCTTTGTTTTTGTTATGTATTCCGCGGCCCTTGTGCGCTTTACGCAGCCATGCTTGGTAAAGAATAACAAATCGCCTTCGCCCATTGCGTCAAAGCAGGCCACCAGCCTTTCGTTCTTTTCAAGCGCCGCAACGGTGTTCAGGTTAACGGCCTTCGCCCCGGGCTTTGTTTCGGCAATATCGTCCACGCTCAGCGTTATAAGGCTGCCAAGGTTGGTAAAAAGCCTTATGCGCTTATCCGTTGATGTATCAAATATCCACCTTGCGCGCTCCGCTTCGCCGTTCAGCGTATCCCGCTGCCGCCTCGGCACGCGCCTAAGCTTGCCGTCCCCGCTTATTGCAACGCTCACGTCAACCGCCGCAATCTCCGCCTCATTCACCTCTATTACGGGCTCGGCGCTTATTATCTCGGTCATGCGCGGCTTTGAATACCTTTGCTTTATTTCGCTAAGCTCGCCCTTTATAACCTGATGCAGCCTTTGCGGGGATGCAAGTATGGCGTTCAATTCCTTTATGGCCTTCAGTATGTCCTTATGCTCCTTCTCAATGGCTAACAATTCAAGGTTGGTCAGCCTTTGCAGGCGCAAATCGAGTATTGCCTGCGCCTGTATCTCCGTAAGCTCAAACCGCTTCATCAGCGCTTCGCGCGCTATTTTGGGCGTTTTGGATGCGCGGATTATGGCTATTACCTCATCTATATTCATAACGGCTATCGAAAGGCCGTTCAGTATATGCTCGCGCTTCATGGCGGCGTCAAGGTCAAAGCGCGTGCGCCGCGTTACAACGTCCTCCTGATGGGCAATGTAATAGCTCAGCATATCGCTCAGCCCAAGCTGCTGCGGCTTGCCGTGGGCGATTGCAACCATGTTTACGCCAAACGTTACCTGAAGATCCGAATACTTATAAAGATATTGCAGTATCTTTTCGGCGTCCGCGTCCTTTTTGACCTCTATAACGGCCCTCATGCCCATTCGGTCGGATTCGTCGCGTATGTCGCTCACTCCCGCAAAAACCGCCTTCTTTTCCTGCGTTATTTTAAGTATGCCTTCAAGCGCGCGGGCCTTGTTCACCTGATAGGGCATTTCGGTCGCCACTATCAGCTTTTTGCCGTTTTTCAGCTCCTCTATATGGCACTTTGCGCGCACGGTAAGCTTGCCGCGGCCGGTTTCGTAGGCGGCGCGTATTTC
>CABSAH010000195.1 GCA_902475645.1 uncultured Christensenellaceae bacterium
GGCAAAAAGTGCATCTCTATTTTCAGTATGCCGTCGCCGCGGCAGGCTTCGCACCGGCCGCCCTTAACGTTGAAGCTGAAGCGGCCGTTGGCATAGCCGCGCATCTTTGCATCGGGCGTTTGGGCGAATACGTCGCGTATCAAATCGAACAGGCCGGTATACGTTGCCGGATTGCTGCGCGGCGTGCGTCCTATGGGGGACTGGTCAATATCTATTATCTTATCCAGCTTATCAATGCCAAGTATTTCGTCGTGCTCGCCCGGCCTTGTGCGCGCGCGGTTAAGTTCCCTAAGCAGCGTTTTTTTGACAACCTCGTTCACAAGGCTTGATTTTCCGCTGCCCGATACCCCCGTAACGCAGGTGAACACGCCAAGCGGAATGTCCGCATTTATGTTTTTAAGGTTGTTCGCCCGCGCCCCGCGTACCCGCAGCCAGTTTTCGCCCGTACTGCGCCGCTTTGCGGGAACGGCTATATATTCCCTGCCGGAAAGGTATTTGCCGGTTATCGAGTTTTCATCCTTCATTATTTCCTCGGGCGTGCCGGCAAAAACCACCTCCCCGCCGTGTTCGCCGGGGCCGGGGCCTATATCCACTATATAATCTGCGCTGAGCATTGTTTCTTCGTCATGCTCCACCACAATGAGCGTATTGCCTATATCGCGCATACCCTTAAGCGTGGCTATAAGCTTTGCATTGTCCCGCTGATGCAAGCCTATGCTCGGCTCGTCCAAAATATACAATACCCCAACAAGGCTTGAGCCTATCTGCGTCGCAAGGCGTATGCGCTGCGCCTCGCCGCCCGAAAGCGTACCCGCCGCGCGCGAAAGCGTGAGATAATCAAGGCCAACGCTTATAAGGAAGCCGAGGCGGGAATCTATTTCCTTCAATATCCTGCCCGCTATCATTTCCTCGGTTTTGTTCAGCGTAAGCGCGGAAAGCTTCTCCCGCGCATGGCGAACGGTCATATCGCTAAGCTCGGCAATGTTCATTTCGCCCACCGTTACCGCAAGGCTTTCGTCCTTAAGCCGCTTCCCCTTGCAGTCCGGACACGGTATATTGGCCATATACTCCTCTATCTCGTGCTTCATATATTCGGACTGCGTTTCCTTATATCTGCGTTCAAGGTTGGGTATTACCCCTTCAAACGGGGAATCGTAGCTGCCCTCGCCGAATTCGCGGCGGTATTCAACATGTATGCGTTCGCCGCCCGTGCCGTAAAGTATGGCGCGGCGCGCCTGCTCGCTCAGCTTATTGAACGGCGTATCCATTGAAAAGCCGTATTTTTCGCCGAGCGCCGCAAAGTACATTCCCGCTATGCCTGCCGCGTTGCTGCTTTGCCATCCGCTAACGTTTATTGCGCCCTGCCTGAGCGACAATTCCCCGTTCGGCACTATAAGCGCGGGGTCTATCTTCATAAGCATACCGAGGCCGGAGCAGGTTTGGCACGCGCCGTAGGGATTATTGAAGCTGAACATACGCGGCGTAAGCTCCTCTATGCTCACCCCGCAATCAGGACAGGCGTAGTTTTCGCTGAACAGCTGCTCCTCGCCGTCGTGTTCAACCTTTGCAAGCCCCGCGCCGAACGCAAACGCCGTTTCAAGCGAGCCCGCAAGCCTGCTCTGCGCGCCCGCGCGCACTATTATGCGGTCAACTATAACGTCTATGGTGTGCTTCAGCTTTTTGTCAAGCTTTGGCACGTCGGCAATGTCGTAAACCTCGCCGTCCACCTTAACGCGGACGTAGCCGTCCTTCTGTATCTGTTCAAGCAGCTTTACATGCTCGCCCTTCCTGCCGCGCACGGCGGGGGCGATTATCTGCACGCGCGCGCCTTCGCCGAACGCCATTATCTGCTCCACAACCTCGTCCACCGTCTGCCGCCGTATAACGCGGCCGCACTTAGGGCAATGCGGTATGCCTATGCGCGCATAGAGCAGCCTTAAATAATCGTGTATTTCCGTTACCGTGCCAACGGTTGAGCGTGGGTTGTTGCTTGTGCTTTTCTGGTCTATCGATATTGCGGGGGAAAGCCCCTCTATGGTATCCACATCGGGCTTTTCCATCTGCCCCAAAAACTGCCTTGCATACGAGGAAAGCGATTCAACGTAGCGCCGCTGACCTTCCGCATATATTGTATCGAACGCAAGGCTTGATTTGCCGGAGCCCGAAAGCCCCGTAAAAACTATCAGTTTATCCCGCGGTATGGTCAGGTTCAAATTTTTAAGGTTATGCTCCCGCGCACCGCGTATTACAATTTCATCCTTCATATTTTTCAATAAACCCGTTTGTTCTGCATATTATTTGCGCTTTGGCGTTTTTCTGCCGCGGCCCTTATTGCGCCGCGCGCTGCCTATCGTGCCGGGCGCGGGCTTTGCCGGCCCTTCCTTTTCGCCCGTCAAACTGAACAGCTCGTCCCTGAGCTTTGCCGCCGTTTCAAAATCCAGCTCCGCCGCGGCCTGTCGCATCTGCTGCTGCAAAATGGCCTTGCGCTGCTCCAGCTCCTCTTGGGATATGCCGCTTTGCTCCTGCCTGTTCCTGTGCGATATTTCAAGCACGTTTCGTATTTCCTTTTTAACGCTTCGCGGCGTTATGCCGTGCGCTTCGTTATACGCGCGCTGCTTTTCGCGGCGGTAATCGGTTTCGTCCATGGCTGCGCGCATGCTTGGCGTTATATCGTCCGCATACATTATTACGCGCCCGTCCACGTTGCGCGCCGCGCGGCCTATGGTCTGTATAAGGCTTGTGGCGCTGCGCAAAAAGCCTTCCTTGTCGGCGTCAAGTATTGCAACCAGGCCCACCTCCGGCAGGTCAAGCCCTTCGCGCAGAAGGTTTATGCCCACCAGCACGTCAAATTCGCCCAATCTCAGGTCGCGTATTATCTCCATGCGCTCTATCGTTTCAATATCGCTGTGCATATATCTTACGCGCACGCCCATTGAATCGAGATATTCCGTAAGCGTTTCGGCCATGCGCTTTGTAAGCGTTGTTGCAAGGGTTCTGTATCCCTTCTGCGCCGTAAGCCTGACCTCGCTCAAAAGGTCGTCTATCTGCCCTTCAACGGGGCGCACCGTTATGCTTGGGTCTAATAGACCCGTGGGCCTAATTATCTGCTCCACGGTTTGCGATGCGTTTTCCGTTTCATATTCGCCGGGCGTTGCGGATACGCATATAAGCTGATGTATCCGCTTTTCAAATTCCTCATACCTTAACGGGCGGTTATCGAACGCCGCCGGCAGGCGGAAGCCGTATTCCACCAGCTCCTTTTTGCGCGAATAATCGCCCGCGTACATGCCGCGTATCTGCGGCAGGG
>CABSAH010000196.1 GCA_902475645.1 uncultured Christensenellaceae bacterium
CTATAAGTATTATTGTATTTGTTGAAAGTGAAAAATCAAGCCTGTATGCAAGGCCGAGTATTATTAAAAGCGATAGGAACGCGAATATTACGGCCATTATCATTGTTCCCGCAAAGGGGAACGAAGGAAACGTTATGCCAAAGGCAATGGCTATTACCGCGCCGAGGCTTGCGCCGGAGGATACGCCAAGCGTGGAGCCATCCGCAAGCGGGTTTTTCAAAAGCCCCTGCATTGCCGCGCCGCAAAGCGAAAGCGAAGCGCCCGTAAGCGCAACGCAAAGCACGCGCGGCAGCCGCACGGTAAGAATAATTGACGCGGGCAGCTCCTTTGGCATATCAAGCCCCAGTATGGTGCGGCGGAATATCTCCGCCGTGCTTTTAAGCGGCACGTTCACGCTGCCCAAGCATACGCATATAACGGCGGTAAGCACAGCCGCCGCCGCAAATAATATGTATTCATATAGTCTGAAGCCTTCCCGCGTTCCGTTCATAAATATCACCTAATATAAAGCCGCTCCCGCAGCAGCTTCCGCCGCGGGAGCAGTATTTAGCAGTATATGCCGCTTATTCGGCGGTCACAAAATCATAAAGCGCCTTTGCGCCGTCAAGCAGCCTGGGTGCGGGACGGCTCAGCTCGTTATCGGGCAGGTTGAGTATCGCGTTGTTCTTAACGGCGGTAAGCTCGCTCCAGCCTTCACGGCCGAGTATCTCCTCAACGGGCGTCGGGCCTTCGCCGAAATACATGGTTATGGTCATTATGTAATCCGGGTTGCGCTCTATCACCTGCTCCTGAGAAATCTCGCCCCAGCCTTCAACATCGCTGAAGCAGTTGGTAAGACCCATCATGGTGGCTATTTCATCCATAAAGGTGTTCTTGCCCGCGGTCCAAAGTCCCCACTGGAGCGGAGAAACTTCAAAGTAAATGGTCTTTTCGCCTTCCACCTTGTTGGCGGCAATCTGCTCAAAGCCTTCCTTCAGCTGCGCAATAAGGCTTTCGGCCTCGCTGTCGCGGCCCAGCACCTTACCTATAAGGTCTATGGAGGTATACACGCCCTCTATATCCTGCGCATCGATTTCCACAACCTTTACGCCGGCTTCTTCTATTTTTTCTATAACCTCCTGGCTCTGGTCCATTGCGCTGGTTATAAGCACATCGGGCTCAAGGGCGACTATTTCCTCTATGTTCGTTTCGGAGCCGGACTTGACGGACGGAACATCGAACACATCGGCGGGATAATCGCAGTATTGGCCGCGGCCCACCACCAGCTCGCCTGCGCCGAGGGCATAGACGATTTCGCATTCGCCCGCGCTGAGGGCGACCACCTTGCTCGCCGGCGCATCAAGCGTTACCTCGCGGCCCATCATGTCCGTTACGGTAATGCCTGCGGGTTCGGGTTCGGCGCTCTGCTCGGGAGCTGTGCTCTGTTCGGGAGCGACGGTGTTCTCAACGGGCGCGGCGCTCTCCACGGGGGGCGTCATATTGCCGTTGTCGGCAGGCTGGCATGCCGCAAGGGCAATGCACATCATGGCCGCAAGCAATACGGCCAGCAGTTTTTTAGTGTTTTTCATGTTAAAGAAAACTCCTTTCCTTGGTTTAGAGGCAAATAAAAAGGCCGCAGCTTCCGGAATACAAGCTGCAACCATAATATAGGCGACCCGCGCCATATAAGTTTCACTCAATCCCAGAAGTTTCCGCACGAAAACAGGTTTCCCGACTTAGCTTCATCCTATCAAAGCGTCTTCCCGCCCAAAGCACGGACAGTGACATAAATAGCTTTTTCGTCTGCATCACGGTTACTGGGATAGTTCGGAATTCCCATCCGATTCCCCGGCCTATATCAAAGCCGCCCCGCGCCTTAGCGCGGCAGTATCATCGCACGCTGTTCACTTTTTACCTTAGTATTATATTGTGGATTGGGCGATAAGTCAAGGTTAATGAGCTTGTATTGCCGCCATGTCAATGCTATACGATTTCAATCCATGATTACGAGGTCTTTCTTTATGCATCGCCCCGCTTGCATTGCGCGGTGCGTGAATACGCCGCCGTATGAGGAAAACGGCGTTGCCATTTCCGGCTCAACGATATTGTGATAAGCTATTCTATTACACCATGCGTGACGAGCTGTTATGACCCGAATATAAAACAAAGACGCCGCACATAGCTGGATGGTCGTAAAACAATGAATCCTCCGTATGGTTTAGATCATACGGAGGATTTGTTTATGTCTAATCTTCAAACTTGCTGACGGCAAGTCCACAGCGGATAGCCGCTTTAGCGGCGCAGGGGGGGTGCAGCCACCTTGACGGAACGAAGTGACGCAGCATTCGGGGTCAAGCAGTTTTCGCCTGCTGACAGCTAATGAAGCTCCGCAGTACGCACACTACTCTCAATAGGAGAGTATAGAAGTGCGCCCTTTCGTTCCTAAAGGGATTTTCCGTTTGCTTCTCTCTCCGACAAACTGGAATTTATCTGCAATCATAAACCATATTTACTTCATGGCAGTCAACCTCATCAACAATATCTGTTTCTACAAATCCGATTTTTTCATAGATGTGCTTTGCGTGTTCGTTGCCGTAAATATAGGTCGTTGTCATCTCCAACATATTATAGGTATCTTTCATAAAACGAATAAACGCACTTAGAGCAGCCGTCCCATAATTCTGATTTTGATATTTACGGTCTATCGCATAATTCCAAAGAAAATAGGAGCCTTCATCAAACTTCCGCACCATCACAAAACCAATCAGTAAATCTTGTAAATAAATATCATATGCCAGCACATTTTCTTTTAAGCATGCTGACGCTATGCTTTCTTTAGATGATAATTGCTTTTCCTGCTCAGGCAGGACGGTTACTTTCATAGATTTCGAGGGCTTAAATAGCACTACTATCACCTCCGCAGATTCAGATTTGTCTAGTACTTTTTTAAATAAATTATACCGGAAAATTATGAAAAAATCTACCATTCGGGAATGACCGCCCGAACATTTTCGTCCGGGCGGTCTCGGTATCAATCATAAATCAGCTCAAATTTCACTATAGCTCCTGTCTGTACCTTGCAAGCGTTTATCTGCCGCACCCATTTCCAGCTGATTCTCTGCTTTCAGCTTTTCAGTCGCGCCATACCGCTTCGCCAGCGACTGCACGATCGGCTCCATGCGGTTTCCCGCTTTGACAATTTCGGCGCAATACTGTCTTACGCGCACTCGCCAATAATGCAGCGCCGTGTTTTTTTTGAAAAACGCGCACCCGCCGTTCGACATAAGGCGCCATGGGCGGCACACA
>CABSAH010000197.1 GCA_902475645.1 uncultured Christensenellaceae bacterium
TGCATATGAGAAAGCTTTTACCTATTATATTGGCATTCATGCTTATGCTTGCCGGGTGCGGGAGGGGAGAAGAAGGCATTGTGCAGATACTGGAGGACGAACAAACCCTGCAAAGTGCTGCGCAGCCCGAGGAACAGCTTATCGAGCGCCGCATAGAGATGACCGGAGATATTTCGCAGCCGGGCACCATGGCCATAATGTGCAGCGAAGGATACTGGCGCACATGGCGCGTGGAAACGGCCGACCAAAACGGCGAAGTGAAAGAATACCGATACGAAATCGAAAGCATGCTTCCGCAGGATGCGGAGCCATCCGCCGTGCCGGTAACGATAACGTTCAACGGCAATATGCTTAAGGTGGAGAGCGAGGCGATAGCAATGGAGTCGCCCATGCAGCTTATGCTTAACATTGATGACGGCAAGGAACTGACGTTCAGTGTGGTGCATGACAGTGAAGAGGAGAACTTCACCGTGCGTCCGACTGACGAAAAAAAGTAGATCAACGTTGAGGTATACGTTTTTATCACAATAACAGGAGGAGAAAATGAAACGCACAAGAACTAATGCAAAGCTGTTGGCGCTTATATTGGCGCTGGTGTCTGCGTTTGAGTTGCTGCCCGCGCATATAGCGAGCGCGACAGAAAGTAGCAGCAAATGGCCTGCGCTTGTGAACGACAGCGGCTGGTTGAAGACGAGCAGCTATGTTTTAACAAGTTCCATAACCAGCGATGAATATCCCGGTGTCGGCAACATGATGCTGAAAGACACTGGCAGTGACAATATCAGCCTTATAAAAAAGGTGCAGATACCCGGGCTTGACCCAAGTGCACCAATAGAAAAATATGACCTTACGCTTAGCGTGACACATATTGTTGCTGACAGCAGCGATGCAGGTGTGGCGAAGAATGTGCATGAAACGATAAAGCTGCCGCGCGCGAATTATTATTACCCTCAGCGCGTGACGCTGCGTGCGCAAAACGGCAGGGAATGCCCCATATACATAGTCGCAATTCCCGAACAGCACAGCTATAAGGACGAAAAGTACGATTACTCCGAAGTAATAGACCTTATGCTTGAACTGGACGTGCGTACACGGGCCCTCCTTAGCGAGCTGAAGAGCACCAATACGGCGGAAGCAGGCGGCTACTATCCTGATATGCAGGAAGCCATCTATAAAATGAATAACGATATAGCTACTTCCAGCCTGTATATGTACTGGCGGCATACCGGACTTGACTTCAAAACAAAAATAGAAGAAATGTTTGAAGTCAAGAACAGGCATACCGATCTTAGCCCGAAACAGTGCAAATACGTCCTTACTACCATGGCTCAAGAGTGGCTTGACTATTGCAGCGAGCATATCAGGCAGCCCGGAATAGTATCGCTGCGCGTGCTTGGCGCGGAAGCCATAAAGACCGGCACTAACGAATTTACGCTGAGCCTGCCAGCGGGGACGGATCTTAGCAGCGCAGAAAGCACGCTGGAAATAGAGTTCATAGGCAGAGCGAAAGCAATAGTGGATGGCAAATGGGCCAACGGCCAAACGCTGTTCATTGAATGCACTGCATGGGATCAGGCCACAGGCGTTGAATTCAGCAGCATAAAGAATATATACCGCCTGAAGCTGACCACGGGCGAGCCCACGGTAAGCGTCAGGTACTTTACCGTAAACGACAGGGTCGCCACGATAGACGAAGCGGCAGGCACTATATCGCTCAACCTTGATACAGCATGGGATTGGGAACAGACTCCCGTTGTGGAATGCTCCGGCAGCGGATATGAATTCCTTGATGAAAACGGTGCAGTAGTGGCGGCAGATGCGGAAGGCAAAACAGACCTTAGCGCGGTAAAGACGCTGCGCATCGTGCTTAACATAGCCGGCGGCGAATACACGAAGGATTATGCGCTTAACATAACCCGCGGCAATTCCGCAGAATGCGAGCTTAAAGCCTACTCCGTAGGCATAGAAAACGAAAAGGTTGAAATAAGCGGCACAAATGTGACCGTAACAATACCGTTTGACACGGATTGGAGCACGTTGAAGGCCGAATATACCATATCCTACGACGCGACCATAAAGGCGACCGCAGAGGAAGATTTTGAAAAATCCGAAGCGAAGCCCATAGTTTACCGCGTAACGGCGCAGGACGGCAAAACATATAAAGATTACAGCGTTGTGGTCAAAAAGGAGAAGGCTTCTGGCGAATGTAAGCTGGTATCCTTTAAGTATGGCGCGGTTGCCGGCAGGATAGATCACGACAAAGGCACCATAACTATGACCCTGCCTGCAGGCTCGAATACAACGTTCGCTCCGAATATTACAATATCCGAATTTGCGACCATAATGCCCGAAATTGGCGCGGCGCAGGATTTCTCCCGCCCCGTTACATACACCGTAAAGGCGCAGGACGGTACGGAAAAGAAATACAGCGTTACAGTTACTGTTTCCGCCCCGCAGGATAATCCTGACAGGGAAAAGCTCCAGAACCTGCTCAACGGCATAATATCCTCCTATAAGTCCAAGGCGAGCCTTGGCAGCTGGGAGCAGATGGATCTTGGCATTTATGCCAACCCCGCCCAGGGCAGTACCACGCAGTATATAGACCTTGCGGAATGGGCGAAGAGCTGGAAAGTGACCGCTGCTACCATGGATACGGTAGTCGAGCGCAACATAATTGCCCTGACTGCGAACGGCTACGATTGTTCCAATCTGGCTAAGTACAATAACGGCGAACCGTTTGTGAACAGTAGCGGCGAACAGATAGACAACCTGTTTGACGACCTTGAGCGCGTGCAGACATACGGCATGATGGGCGATGCGTTTGCGCTTATAGCGCTGGACATGGGCAATTACACCGTGCCTGAAGGTTCAAGGTATTCAAGGAACAGTATACTCAGCAGGATAACAGGCAGCGGCAAGCTTATAACCGGTACAGAGGTGGACATGGGCGCAATGAACATGTATGCAATAGCGCCTTATGCCGACGACCCCGTGTATGGCGATAAGGTAAAGAGTCTTATACAGGATGGCATAGAGAGCATTGCTAAGGCCATGAATCCAGACTTTACTTTCACATACAGCGGCTATGCCAACAGCGAATCCACGGCCCAAGTAATATGTGCGCTGTGTGCGTGCGGCGTTGACCCGTATACCGACCCGCGCTTTGGCGACGGAAAGACCAACATAGTTACCCAATGGGTGGATAAATTCGCCTGGGCCGGCGGCTTCAAACACGTTGTATCCGAAACGCAGCCCAACAGTA
>CABSAH010000198.1 GCA_902475645.1 uncultured Christensenellaceae bacterium
TCGAGCGTAAATACATTATCCTCGAACGAGCTGCCTTTTTTACCGTTTCTTTTGACGGCCGGCTTTTTTCGTTTTAATATAGGTTTACCGGAAAGCACCTCTGCCGTTATATCTTCAGTAAAAAGCGCTTGCTGCTGCTCACGGACGGCTTGCTTATGTTCAGCTATGCGTTCGTTTGCGGCGGAAACGCCGGTGCGTATGCTTTGACCAAGCTTTTCCCCGGCATTTTTTATGGAAAGCCGCGTTATCAGCAGGAATGATACCATTATGCAGGCAATGAACAATATATATGACCCTATGCGCCCCATGAGCAGCAGCGCGGGGTACGCAACAAGCGCACCGAATATGCCGCCGCCTTCACGGTATGTTAAACCTAAAGTATAAGCATCCTTGTAATATGCCAATGCCTTTATGCCCTCTATGGTATCCGGCCTGCGGGCAATATGGACTATGCTGAGTATGGCAATTATGCTTATTATGACAAGGACTGCGGGCAGCGCACCTATATCGCCTTCACTGAAAATTATAAGAAGTACGCCCGCCGCAATTATGGCAACGGGCAAAGCGTAGCCCGCTATGCCGAACATGCCGAAGGCAAAGCCGCTTATGGCCTTTCCGAGTATGCCCACGGCGTCAAAATACATGCTTGCGCCTAAAAAAAGGCCAAGCGCAATTATTATAACGCCCCAGACCTCCCGCATTGTTTGGGCAGATCTGTCGGCCGTTTTTTTCTTTTTTGCGCCTTTTTTACCGTTTGCCATAGCGTCTTCCTTTGCTCGTACTCATCTATATTATACTATATTATCCTCTGCGGGGAAAGCATAAGAATCTGGCGCCGGCAATACTGCGGCGCCAAGGCTGTGATTTATGGAATGTGCGGTATATTACTGCGCGGTATTGAGCGCGTATGTTGCGCGTACCACGCTGCCAAGGGTCTCTTTATCCTTATAGCATATATACACCGTGTCCGCATCGCGCCCGGGAATAACCGATGTGCTTGTTAAATCCGCAACCGCCCTATTTAAGCCCGATTCGGTGTGGTATACCCATAGCGTGTACGGATATCCATCCGTTGGCTGTTCCTCGTTCCCGCCGTCATCTCCCGTGCCGGCAAGTCTGTTTTCAAAATAGAATATGTTTTTGCCGTCTGACGACCACATGAAATTGAACACGTTGAAATCGCGTGTAATCTCCGTAACGTCGCCTGTTTGCAGGTCAACAAATGCAAACGAGGATGCTTTTGTGCCCGCAGCGTCACCGCCGGAAAGCGTATATGCCATATAGCGCGAATCGGGGCTTATGCGGAAGTTGTCGCCAGCCATGAATACGCGTCTGGAGCCGCCTTCGGGCTTTATGCTGTATATAGTGCCGCCGTTTTCCATAGTGGTTTCAACGAAGTATACCTCGCCGTCCGCAAAGCCTATCATGCCCTCGTCGCAGCCTTTTTTATCCACGTCACTGTGGCGTTTGGCCTCGTTCGGCACGTTGAAATCATATTGGTGAATGCTTATTTCGCCCGAGCCGCCTATTGAAAACAGCCGCCCGCCCATGCTGTCCCAGCAATATGCGCTTATCGTTTCCCCAAAGCCGACAGCCGAAAGATCGGTTATCAGGTCGCGCGAGTCAACGTCAAAAACATACAGGTGCGCGCTTTCACCCGCCATTTCAAGCACCGCAAGCCGCCTTCCGTTTGGCGAGTAGGATGCCGAAACTATCTGTTCAAACTGGTAGCTTGAAAAAGCCCTACTTCCGCCCGAATAGCTGCAAAGCCAAAGCTGCTCGTATTCTATTGTTTCCCCGCCGTCCGTGTGTTCCTTTATGCGCTTTGAATAAAGGCAGGCGGTTTTATCCGGCGTTACGGAAAGCGCGAGGCCGTCGGGAATCGCTATATTGCCCTGTTCCGCCGTACCGTCTATACGGTACGGCGCAATGTCGTATGCGGCAAGGTATTCCATGCCGCTTTCGTATGTGGGCAGCTCGCCGTATTTAAGCTTTGCTATGCTCCATTGTGCGCTTACCGCGCCTTCGGATGTAAGCAGCTTATCCATCAGTCTTTGCGCGGCGTCCTTTGAAGATTGGCCTTCGGATATGAGCATTATGGTTTTATTGTCGCTTGCAAGCGTGGGTGTCATTTCATCGCCGCACTTTAACACCCCGCTCCTGTACATATCAAATGCATTTGCAACAACGTAATATGCTTCGCCCTCGGCAGCCTTCTCCGCAGCGGAAACGTCTATTGCTGCGCTGTCGTCATCATCAGGCGTTTGTTCCGGTATAACGGGCACGGCAAGCGGACGTAGCGTAACGGTAAGCACGCCGTCGGATTCCGAAACGGAATACATTGCGCTGCCGTTAAGCTGAAAATAAAGCGTATAGGAATCATCATCAGCACCGGAAACGCTGAAATTGCCCTTTATAAGCCCGAGGTCCATTCCCGAACCGTTCAAAAGGTAATCCGTATGCTCAAGCTTGCCTATTTTTATGGCAAGGCGGAAAGGTTCGCCAAGCAGCGTTATGCTGTAATCCGGCAGGGTTCGTAACGAAAGCTCCGTATCTCCGGCGGTAAGGTTGCTGCCCAAGCAGAAATCGAGCGCAATCACGGTATCGGGGCCTGATTCGCTGACCGTTACCGTGCGCAGATTGCCGCCGTTAAGCTCTGCGCCGCCGCTTGTTTTGCCGTTCGTAAACCCTTCATATGTAAGTGCATCGGCAGGCAGGGCATTATCGTCATCCTTGGGTGAGCATGCGCACAGGCTTATAAGCATCAATGCCGCAAGTATTATGCATGTAATATGCTTTTGCATCCATCGTTCTCCTTCGTATAGTGCATTTATTATACCCCAAAGCATTATAAATTGAAACAAATTCGAGTTATTTAATACTTTGTTTTCAAATCGCACATCTAAAAGGCTTTGCAGAGCGGGACTAATTTGTTATAATAGATTGACTGACGATATACCTATTTCAGGAGGATGTATCTATGAAATGTAAAGTATGCGGAGCATACAACGAGGATTACCTTGAATACTGCGAAAAATGCGCAGCTCCGCTGACTGCTGACGGTGAAAGCGAAAAGACCGTAGAAATCCAGCAGCCGGAAAACGAACAGAATAAGGGTCAGGATTATCAATCCTATGTGGCTTCAACAGGCGAAACTCCGCCGGCGTGGGGCTTTGTTAAGGCTCCTAATTGGCCCAAGCCTGATTTTGACGCAAACACCGTAAGTGAGGAGGATATTCCCCAAGGCTATGGTGT
>CABSAH010000199.1 GCA_902475645.1 uncultured Christensenellaceae bacterium
AGATATTGTTTAAGTATGTTATCCTGAATGTTCATGATGATTCTCCTATCGAATAAAGTATGTTTTGCCATCCTTGCGGCGCAAGACCGTTTACCGATAGTCCCGCGCCCATCATGCCATCCTTAATTTGATGTAGCTTAGCATATGCTGCTCCTTTGGTTGTGGTCCTTTATTGGTGAGTGTTGACTCCCTCAATGAGGAAGCCTTTTGAGCGCTGCACAAACTCCCATATTGAGCCTGCCCTGAAAGGGGAGGTGGGTTTTGCGAAGCAAAAGCCGGAGGGGTTGTAACGGAATTGCACTTATTTACGTCAACCCCTCAGTCAGCTTCGCTGACAGCTCCCCGTCCGGGGAGCCTTTTGGCGTTGTAGAACCCGCCCCAAAAGCTGTCCCCGCAAGCGGGGAAAGTGGCACGGAGTGCCGAAAGGGGTGAAGCTAAAAGCCGCCAAGCGCCGCGGCTATTCCCCCGCGGACAATCCGCAGATGGAGAAAGTGTACGCTTTCATAAGCTGATTACCCGTTTTCCAGCCCATCCAGCGCCTCCTGCGCCTGCTCCCATTGGGTATAGAGCTTGTCAAGCAGAGCCTTCTTTTCGTCTATGGTGCGGCTAAGCTCCGCCGCCTTTACGTAATCCGTGGCTATTTCGGGGCTTGCAAGCTTTTCTTCCAGCCTACCCAGTTCCTCCTCCGCCGCGTTCACCTTGTCCTCGGCGCGTCTCAGCTCCCCGCTTGCGCGGTTTATTGCGCTTTGGCGTTCGCGCTTGGCGCGGTAATCCTCACCCGCCTGCGAACGCTGCACGGGCTTTTGTGCGGCTGCCGCCGCTTCGCGCTCCTGCTTGGCGGCAATATAGTCCGCATAGCCGCCTATGTAGCTTTCAATGCCGTCCTCCGTCATGCACAGCACCCTGTCCGCAAGCCGTTCCACAAGATAGCGGTCGTGCGTTACAATGAGCATTGTGCCTTCGTATTCTTCAAGCGCGTTTTCAAGCGCCTCCCGCGAATCTATGTCCAAATGGTTGGTGGGCTCGTCCAGCAGCAGCAAATTGGAGCCGGAAAGCATAAGCTTTAATAGCTTCACCCGCGCAACCTCGCCGCCAGAAAGCTTTTCAAGCGGCTTGAACACATCGTCCCCGCGGAACAGGAACGCCGCCAGCGCGCAGCGTATCTCCGTATCGCTCATGCGCGGATAGCTGTTGCGTATTTCCTCTATTGCCGTAACCTCTCCGCTAAGCCCCGCCGCGTTCTGCTCATAGTACCCGGGCTGCACGTTTGCGCCAAGATAATATGTTCCCGCGTCCGGCTTGAGCCTGCCCGTAAGTATTTTGAGCAGCGTTGTTTTGCCGCAGCCGTTAGGCCCAAGCAGGAATACACGCTCGCCCTTTTTTATAAGCATATCCGCATTGCGAAAAACGCTTTTGTCAAACCGCTTTGCAAGCCCCCTTGCAACCACCACGTCGTTGCCGCTCACCGCGTCCGCACGGAAGCGAAAATGTATGCTGTCCGTGTCCCGCTCCGGCGCAACAAGCGTTGCGCGCAGCTTATCCGCCTGCTTCTGCTTGCTGGCGGCGGTTATAAAGTTATGCTCCTGCCCCCAGCGGCGCTGCTGCTCCACTATGCCCTCTATGCGGCGTATCTCCTTTTGCGTGTTAACATAGCGGCGGCGCAGCATTTCCTGCTCGTCCGCCATCAGCTCGCGGTGGCGCGTGTAGCTCCCTTCGCTTACAAAAAAGCGGGTGTTCTTTATTTCCATGGTGCGGCGCGTAACCGCGTCAAGAAAATACCTGTCGTGCGATATTACCATGAACGCGCCCTGATATGCCCTGAGAAAATCCTCAAGCCATGCTATTGAATCCATGTCCAAATGGTTGGTTGGTTCGTCCAGCAGCAGTAGCTGTGCGCCGCTTAAAAGCACCCTTGCAAGCTGCGCCTTGTTGCGCTGTCCGCCGCTCATGTCCCCAAGGCGCTTTGTAAGCTCCTCCTCGGTGAATCCAAGCCCCATCAGCGCGGAGCGTGTGCGGCTTTTGTATGTCATGCCGCCGTTGAATTCATATTCCTCCCTTAGCGCATGCTGGCGCTTTATAAGCGTGTTCAGCCTTTCGCCCTCTGCCAAGGCAAGCTCTGCGTCAATTCTTTTCAGCTCCTCCTCCGCGTCCATAAGGGGGCGGAAGGCTTCAAGCGTTGCGTCGTATACGGTTTGGTTGGTGTTGGCAATGGTTTGGGTCATGCTCATTATGCGCGCGTTTTTTGCGCGGAAAAGCTCGCCCGCATCGTAGCCCTCTTCGCCAAGCAGTATGCGGAACAGCGTTGTTTTGCCGCAGCCGTTCACGCCCACAAGCCCAACCCTGTCCTTTTCGCCTATTTCAAATGAAACGCCGTCAAACAGCAGCCGTTCCACAAATTCCTTTTTCAAATCATGTGCCGATATTATTGGCATAATGAATGTTCTTCTCCTGTGTTTATGTTAAGGGTGCAGCAGCCATATGCCGCGCCCCGTTTTTTGCGCGTAGTCAACGGTGTTCTTCGTGCCGCCCTCTTTGAAATCGTATACGGCCATAACAAGCGCGCTTGAATCCACCATGTATGCGTTGCGGCGCATATATGAATACGGCGTGTAGCTGTCCGCGCACACCGTCACCTTGTCCGCATTTAGCACTATGCGGCCGAACCTTTCGCTCAGCTCTCCCTTCAGGTTCATGTTGAACGTAGGGAAGGGCAGCGCCAGCTCAAGCGTAATGTCAGCGCGGCTTTTCCTAAGCTCCAGCACCGTTTCCGCGGCGTACATATCCACGCCAAGCGCACCGCCGGCAATAAAGCGGGTAAAGCCGCAGCCGTATGCCTGAAGCGTCATTTTGTTCAGCTCGGCCTTAAGCACAACGCAGCGCATATCCGCTTCGTTATATCTCCACGGCAGTTTTTCCGGCCTGTATCCCGTGAAGCAGGCAGTATTTTCCCGCGGCATATCAATAGCGGCTGCGGACTTTTTCGGCAAAGCCCGTAAAGCTGTTCGGCTCTGTCGCTTTTCCGCCGTTCACTGCGGCTTTATCCGGCAGCGGTGCGCATTTGACTATTTTATGCTGCATGGGTCATACCTCCGTAAGTGCATATATTATAAGTATAAGCTTTTTTCCCCTCCGCCGCAACGGGAGAGGGGAATTTGTTAACAAATTAAATACTTTGCGCCGAATCGGTTG
>CABSAH010000200.1 GCA_902475645.1 uncultured Christensenellaceae bacterium
GCTATGGGGCGGATCTCCTTCGCGCGGGCTTCGGTGGTAACGATTTTGCCGTTCCACAGCAGCGCCGTGGTCAGATTGCGCAGCATTGCATTGCGGTGATCGCTCGCCTTGCCAAGTTTACGGTTTGGCATTTGTTTTTCCTCCTAATTAGTCTTCGTTGTGACGGAGCGAGAGGCCCAGTCCAACCAGTTTCTGCTGGACTTCCTCAAGCGACTTGCGGCCAAGGTTGCGAACCTTCATCATCTCTTCCTCGTTGCGCTGAACAAGCTCTTCAACCGTGTTGATGCCTGCACGCTTGAGGCAGTTGAAGGAACGCACGGACAAATCAAGCTCCTCTATCGTCATTTCAAGGATCTTTTCCTTCTTGTCCTCTTCCTTTTCAACCATTATTTCTACGCCCTGAACATGCTCGGTCAAATTGATGAACAGATACAGATGCTCGGTCAAAATCTTGGCCGCTAAGCTAACCGCCTCGTCCGGACGAATGGTTTCATCCGTCCAAATTTCAAGCGTCAGCTTGTCGTAATCGGTAATCTGACCAACACGGGTGTTTTCCACGCGGAAATTCACCTTGCGTATGGGAGTGAATATGGAGTCAACCGCGATCTGCCCAATAGGCATGTCGGGGCGCTTGTTTTTATCGGCGGAGACGTATCCGCGGCCATGCTCAAGAATTATTTCCATCTCAAGCTTGCCGTTGGGGCCAAGGCTTGCAATGTGCAGCTCCGGATTCATTATCTCAACGTCCGAATCGGCCACTATGTCGCCCGCCTTCACCTCGCACTCTCCGTGCGCGCAGATCGTGACCTTCTTGGGGCCTTCGCCGTGCAGCTTAACGCACAGCTCTTTTATATTGAGTACTATCTCGGTAACATCCTCGCGGACGCCTTCAATGGTAGTAAACTCATGCAGCACACCGTCTATCCTTATGGCAGAGGCGGCCACACCGGGCAAGGAGGAAAGCAGCACCCTGCGCAGGGAATTGCCAAGGGTGGTGCCGAAGCCGCGTTCAAGCGGCTCCACCACAAAGCGACCATAGCTGTCGGTTATTTCCTCGCACTCGATCCTGGGTCTTTCGATTTCTATCATTTTTCCATCCCCTCTCTTGATGTTTGGTCAGTCGATAAGGGTCGCGGACCGCTTCATTACCTGGAGTAGAACTCGACGATGAGGTTTTCCTCAACGGTGAGGTCAATGTCTTCGCGCTGGGGCATCTGGGCGATTTTGCCGGTGAGATTCTCACTATCAAGCTCAAGCCACTTGGGTATGGGCTTATCGGCGCCCTGCTCGCGCAGGTCCTTGAAGTTGGCCATGTCGCGGCTGCGCTCGCGCACGGTGATGGTCTGGCCGGGCTTCACAAGATAGGAAGCGATATCGACCTTCGCGCCGTCTACGCGGATGTGGCCGTGGTTAACAAGCTGACGGGCCATGGGGCGGCTGGGAGCAAAGCCCAGACGATACACCACATTGTCAAGCCTTCTTTCGAGCAGGCACAGCATATTGTCGCCGGTTATGCCGCGCATGTTGCTGGCCATGTCGTAATACTTGCGGAACTGGGACTCGCTGATGCCGTAGGCGCGGCGGCACTTCTGCTTTTCGCGAAGCTGCAGACCGTATTCGCTCTGCTTACGCTGCCTGGCCTGGCCATGCTGTCCCGGAGGGGTGTGGCGCTTGACGAGCGCGCACTTTGCTGTGTAGCAACGGTCGCCTTTGAGGAACAGCTTCTCGCCTTCCCTGCGGCACTGTCTGCAAACGGATTCAGTATATCTTGCCATTTGTCTGTCTCCTTAAACTCTTCTGCGCTTGGGCGGACGGCAACCGTTATGCGGTATGGGCGTCACGTCTTTAATCATGTTGACCTCAAGGCCGGCGGTCTGGAGGGCGCGGATGGCGGCCTCACGGCCGGAGCCGGGTCCCTTCACATAGACTTCCACGGTGCGGAGGCCATGTTCCATGGCGGCCTTTGCCGCAGTTTCGCTGGCGGTCTGCGCGGCGAAGGGAGTGCTCTTCTTGCTGCCCCTGAAGCCGAGCCCGCCCGCGGACGCCCAAGATATGGCGTTACCCTGCAGGTCGGTAATAGTTACCATGGTGTTATTGAAGGAGGAACGGATATGGGCAGCGCCACGCTCGATATTCTTCTTTTCGCGGCGTTTGCGGGTACCCGCTTTCTTGACCTTACCTTTTGCTGCCATTTTGCATTAACCTCCCTTATTTCTTCTTGCCGCCAACCTGACGCTTGGGACCCTTGCGGGTGCGGGCGTTCTGCTTGGTGCTCTGTCCGCGCACGGGCAGGCCCTTACGATGCCTTACGCCGCGGTAGCAGCCGATTTCAATCAGCCTCTTGATGTTCATGGAAGTCTCTCTCCTAAGATCGCCTTCCACCTTTATGTTATGGTCGATATAGTCCCTAAGCTTGGCCACATCGGCTTCGCTCAGGTCGCGCACGCGGATGTCGGGATCGACGCCCGTGGCTGCGAGGATGTCCGTAGCGGTCTTGCGGCCGATACCGTAAATGTAGGTCAGGCCGATCTCAACCCGCTTGTCTCTGGGCAGGTCCACGCCAGAAATACGTGCCATAAAGTTTGTACACCTCCGTAAATTTTGGTTCAAATATATATGTACCCGCCGGTTTCCGCATCGTTTCCTCCGCGGCAGCCGCACCGGCGGCTGTTTCCGCTATTAGAAGCCCACTCCGCACACCGTGGAGCGGATTTCTAATATGTCTGGCGGCGCAATTACCGCCTGACGGAGCCCATAGCGTTGGGCTCGAAACCTTTCGAAGAGCCGGATGAAATTATCCAGTGTGGCGCTCTCCTTTGTATATCTTCTCGCCTTGGGGCCGTTTGCTTAGCCCTGCTTCTGCTTATGGCGAGGATTCTCGCAAATCACCATCACGCGGCCCTTGCGCTTGATGATCTTGCACTTTTCGCAAATGGGTTTGACTGAAGGCCTAACTTTCATTGTTTTATCCTCCCGTTAATTCTTTGCGCGCCACGTTATGCGGCCGCGCGTAAGGTCATAAGGAGACATTTCAACGGTTACTCTGTCTCCCGGCAAAATGCGTATGAAGTTCATGCGCAGCTTGCCTGAAATATTTGCCAATATCTTGTGCCCGTTTTCGAGCTCTACCTCAAACATCGCGTTGGGGTA
>CABSAH010000201.1 GCA_902475645.1 uncultured Christensenellaceae bacterium
GCTCCACCGCTTGCGGGGGAGCTGGCACGGCGTAAGCCGTGACTGAGGGGGAACAACTTGCGGGGACAGCTTTGGGGCGGCGACTGAGGGGTTGTAGTGTGGCAAACCGAAGGTTTGACTGAGGGAGTCCGTTTGACTGAGGGAGTACGTTTAACTGAGGGGGAACGGTAAAAAAGCAAACCATCTCCGCGCCGCGCCGCGTATCCCGCATTATACATTATGAATCCTCCCATTGCCTTTCATTTGTTTTCATGCTATATTTAAGGGCTAAATAACCGCACCCAAGGAGTTCGCCATGCAAAAGCTGCTTATTGTTGACGGGAGTAATCTGCTGTTCCAAATGTTCTACGGTATGCCTGCGCGCATAGTGGGCAAAAGCGGACGGCCCGTGCACGGAACTATTGGCTTTGTGGGCGCGCTTATGAAAATAATGCGCATGGTGCGGCCCACACACGCCGTTGTGCTGTTCGATGGGGAGCATGAAAACCCGCGCGCCGCGCTCTACCCCGATTATAAGGCCAACCGCGTGGATTACAGCCAAACGGCGGAGGACGACACACCGTTTTCCCAGCTTGCGGACATATACGCCGCGCTTGACTTCATGGGCATAAAGCATACCGAAACGACCGACTGCGAAGCGGACGATGTTGCGGCGGCATATGTGTTAGACTGTGCGGAGGATACGGACATAGTGATTTCCTCATTTGACAGCGACTATTTTCAGCTTATATCCCCTCATGTGAGCGTGCTGAGATATCGCGGCAAAAGCAGCGTGCTTTGCGGCGAAGAATATATAAAGGAAAGGTTTGGCATAGGCGCGGATAGATACGCGGACATGAAGGCGCTTTGCGGCGATGCAGCGGACAATATACGGGGCGTGCCGCGCATAGGCCCCAAAACCGCCGCGCGGCTTATAAACGAATTCGGCTCGATTGAGGGCATACTGCAAAACGCGGACCGCATAAAGCAGAGCGCGTTGAGGGAATCCGTATTGTTGAATTCGGATAGGCTTTTACTGAACCGGCAGCTTATAACGCTTACCGGCGGCGCGGCATTGCCCTTTGAAGCGAACGAGCTTGAAGTTGCAATGCCCGAATTTACATCGGTTCAGGCATTGAACGCGCTCGGCATCATTTAGCGGCAATGGCTATAAGCTCCCGCGCGTCGCTTATTTCATAATCCGGCCTTATGCCGTGCCGCTGCATATATTGCTTAAGCTCCGCGTCGCGCGCGTATTCGGCCTCGGTCCAGCTTGTTATGGCAAGCAGCTTTTGCCTGTAATCCCCGTTTTCGCATTTCCTGTGCATCCATACCGCCGTAACGCCCGCCGTCTTTGCCATGTACATATCCTTGGTCAAATTGTCGCCAAGGTACATCACCTCGTCCTTGGCGTAGCCCTCGCCCGCGCATATGCGCTCTATAACCGCAACGTCGGGCTTTTTGGTCTGCACCGTGCGCACCTTTTCGCCGAAGGCGTAGGCGCTTTTGAATTGGCTTTCCAATGTATAAACATGCTTGAAATAAGGCTCTATGCCCAGCTTCATAAGCCTGTAAAACCCGTTTTCCTTTGATGATTCCGTGTATGCAATAAGCGTTATGCCCATATCGCTTAACGCGCGCAGCATATCCTCCGTGCCCGGCAGCAGGTGCAGATGGCTTTCCCTTACGGAATTGAACACGTTGAACGCGGGCCTTAACGCCGCCTTCATCTCCTCCGCGGGGGCGTTGTTGTAGTATGCTTTAAGGCTTGGCAGCTCAAGCGTTGCATATGGGTATTCCACGGAGCCGAGCCGCTGATGCGCCGCCATGTATTCGTTGAGCAGCTTTTTTTCGTCTATGCCCGTCATGCGGGATATCTCGTCCGCCATTGCGTAAAACGCCGGCACAAAGAAGCCCGTCCAGTCGTATAATGTATCGTCAAGGTCGCTTATAAGCAGCTTTATCATAGGTGGTTTCACCGTCCCGAATAATTGATGCATTTTGCATATTACCCTATCCCCACCGATAAGTCAACAGCCCCGCGCGCGATATAAGTAAATGCAAAAGCAAAGCATATTGCATGTTTTTGTCAAACATTGTATTATATCTATGAATGCGCGGTCCGTGTATTTGCCATGCCTGTTTTGCTTGCGGCAGCGGCAATTTTCGGGGCCGCGGGAACGGAGGAAAGCCCGTGTTTGACCTTCAAAAGGCAAGTATGCTCAAGCGTGCGTCCGCATGGCTGCTGGACGTTATTCTGCTAAGCGTACTCGCAACCGGCTTTGCGCTCCTGCTTTCCGCCCTGTTCGGCTACGATGGCTATAATGCCGAATTGCAGCGTTACTATACGGAATACGAACAGCTATACGGCATTGATTTTAACATTACGGAAGAAGAATATACCGCGCTCGGTGAGGACGAGCGGCTCCGTTACGCTGAAGCTTACGAAAGGCTTAACGCGGATGCCGAGGTCAGCCGGGCGTTTTCGGTTATAATGCAGCTTTCGCTTGCAATAACGTCGCTTTCGGTGCTGCTTGCGTATATGGCGCTGGAATTCGCCGTTCCCGTATGGCTTAAAAACGGGCAGACGATAGGCAAAAAAATATTCGGCCTTGCCGTCATGCGCACCGATTCCGTGCGCGTAAGGCCGATAAGCATGCTTATACGCACGCTGCTCGGCAAATATACAATAGAAACAATGGCTCCGCTGCTGATGCTTTTCCTTATATTATTCGGCAGCATAGGCGCGGCGGGGCTGATAATGCTTGCGGCGCTGCTGATACTGCAAATTGTGCTTATCGCGGCCACGCGCACCAATTCCGCGATACATGACATATTGGCGCAAACGGTAGTTGTGGATATGGACAGCCAAATGATATTCGATTCCACCCGGGAACGCGAGGCGCGGCGCGCGGAATACGCAGAGGCGGACGGCACGCGATGAGGACTATAAACAAAGGCACACAAAATAAATTAAAGGATCGAGGATTGAAACAATGAAAGTTGAACTGCGCAACGTGACCAAGGCTTTTCCCAGCCGCAACAAAAAATCGGGCGAAGAGGTAATAGCCGTAAACGATTGCAGCTTTACCATTCCCGACGGCAAGCTGATAGGCCTGCTCGGTCCTTCCGGCTGCGGCAAAAGCACCACGCTTTATA
>CABSAH010000202.1 GCA_902475645.1 uncultured Christensenellaceae bacterium
GTGCCGGGGTTATCCTGATGCCCCGTCATGGCGGTTATTGAATTATCCAGCACGCAGGCTATAACGTTTGCGTCGGCGGCAATAACGTCCATAAGGCTGGTCATGCCGCTGTGGAAGAACGTTGAATCGCCAACGCAGCCGAGCGCCTTGCGCGTATCCCCCTGCATTTCCAGCGCCTTTGCAAGGCCGATTATGCTGCTTATGCCCGCGCCCATGCAAATGGTTGCGTCAAGCGCGTTGAGCGGGGCGTTTATGCCAAGAGTGTAGCAGCCGATATCGCCTATGGGCACAATCGACTTGTTCAGATATTTGGTAAGCGCATAGAAGAAGCCGCGGTGCGGGCAGCCTGCGCAAAGCGTGGGCGGGCGGGCCGGAATTTCCGCAACCGGCTCGTAGCCTTCCTCCGCCGTGCCGGGGAGCAATGCATCGCGTATTATGCGGGCGTTAAGCTCGCCGCAGATGGGTATCTTCGCCTTGCCTATGGCGTTTATGAAGCCAAGCGCATGAACGGCATCCTCAAGATACGGGTCGTTTTCTTCTATTACATAAAGCGTGGCGTACTTTTTGGCAAAGTCCGCAATCAGCTTATGCGGCAGGGGATGGGTAAGGCCAAGCTTGAGATAATCCGCAGTATTGCCGAAAACCTCCTTGGCGTGCTGATATGCTATGCCGCTGGTTATTATGCCAATGCTGCTGCCGTTATCCTCAACGCGGTTGAACGGGCAGTCGTTTGCATATTCTTCCAGCTTTTTCAGCATTTCCTCGCGGTATCCGTGCCTTACGCGGCTGTGCGCGGGAAGCATGGCGTTCTTTTTGGGGTCGCGCACATATTTCTTCACGGGAACCTCGTTGCGCTCCTCAAGCGCCACAAGGCTCTTTGAATGGCATACGCGGGTGGTCATGCGCAGCATTACAAGCGTATCGAACCGCTCCGAAATATCGAACGCGGCCTTGGCATAGTCGCGGCACTCCGCAGAATCGGAGGGCTCGAGCATGGCTATTTTGGCATGGGGAGCATACAGGCGATTGTCCTGCTCGTTCTGGCTGCTGTGGCAGCCCGGGTCATCCGCCGAAACGAATACGAATCCGCCGTTCACGCCGCTGTAAGCCAACGTGAATATGGGGTCGGTAGCAACGTTCATGCCAACGTGCTTCATTGCCGCAAATGCCCTTGCGCCGCCCATGGAAGCGCCGCCCGCAATCTCCACGGCGGTCTTTTCGTTGCAGGCCCATTGGCAGTATATTTTATCCTTATACTTTTCGCCAATGTTTTCAAGTATCTCAGTGCTGGGCGTTCCCGGGTACGCCGCGGCAACGTGGCAGCCCGCTTCGTATACGCCCCTTGCTACGGCTTCGTTGCCGCTTAGCATTTCCATATGCATGTCTGCTCTCCTCCTTAATAGTATAGGCCTTTGTTTTTATACGCATAAATGCAAATGATTTCCGTATATGAATCATAACATTACGCACCGATACATGCAATCAAACGGGCAATTATATATTATCTATTCTTTTGCCGGATACGGTGCTATAATGGTATAATATTTCAGTTAAAGTGCATAAACGGAGGGAGAATATGAAGCGCATAACGCTTATACTGGACGGCTCTGTGGACAGGCCGAACGCCGCGCTTATGAACGCCACACCGCTTGAAGCGGCGAACACCCCTAACCTTGACGAATTGGCGCGGAGGGCTGCAAGGCTGCTGCGCGTAAGGACGATACCCGACGGTCTTGAGGTTGGGAGCGCGGTGGCAAACATGGGGCTGATGGGGTTTGACCCGCACCTGTACCGCGGGCGTGCGGCGCTGGAGGCCGCGGGCAGCGGCATACCGCTTGACCCCGACAATCTGTATATCCGCACCAACCTTGCAACGCTTGCGGGGGAAAGCTACGATACCGCCGTGCTGAGCGATTACAGAGCGGGCAACCTGACCACGGACAAGGCCGCGCCGATAGTTGAGCTATTGAGGGAAAAGGTGTTCAATTCGCCCGAATACGCGCTGCATCATCCCGAATCCTTCCGCTGCATATTGGAGGTAAAGGGCGGGGCGGGGCTGTATCCGCTCCGCTTTGCCCCGGCGCACGATATAATAGGCCGCAGGGCAGCCGATTTCGGCGGCGGGGAAAAGGAAAGGCGGTTTATTGAGCTTCAGCGCAGGGCGTTTGACGTGCTTAAAAGCACTGGCACCAAATGCAATGCAATATGGTTCTGGGGCGGCAGCGTGGCGCCAAGGCTCCCTAAGGCGGAGCGGGGGCGCTGTGCGTTTGCGGAAACGATAATGATGCGCGGCATAGCCGCCGTAGCCGATATGCCCATATTCCCCACGGATGAAAAGGGCCGCAGCTTTGAAGCATTCCTTAAAGAAAAGGCGGATGGGGCCATAGCCGCGCTCAACGGCGGCTTCGAGCGCGTATATGTGCATATTCAGGCCACGGACGACCTAAGCCACGAACGCAACCCGCTTGGCAAGCGCGCCGCGATAGAGGCTGCCGACGCGCTGCTTGTGCGCCGCCTTATGAACGAGGTGGAGGGCGATTTCCGTCTGCTTGTGCTAAGCGACCATTTCACCTATTCGGACACCGGCGCCCACGGCGGCGACCCCGTGCCTTGCCTGTATTTCGATTCCACCTGCCCGGGCAACAACCCCTCCGCCCGCTTTACCGAAGCCCTGTGCGATGAACGCTATGAGCTCACCACGGCTAAGGGAACGGTGGAGATGATGGAGAAAAAGTAAGAATATCAGCCGCTTTGATTGACATACCATGCAAAATATGATATTTTAATATCAAAAGATGATTTGCACGGGAGGGCGGAGGATGATAAATTACAGGGGAATACAGCTTTTTAATATACTGTTTGGTATAGTGATTGCGGACACCGTGGCGCTTGCAATTACCTTGCAAAGCGACCTGTATATTTGGCCGCTCATTATACTCATAGCAGCGGTAATTGCGGCCGTGGTGGTGGAATTTCGTATGCTTCGCTGCCCTAAATGCCATTCACACAGGGCGATGAATGCATTTGGATTCGGTCGATTTGTTCCCGGATTCGTGTTCTATTGTCCCGTATGCGGGGAACGGCTTGAGATAGTCGAACC
>CABSAH010000203.1 GCA_902475645.1 uncultured Christensenellaceae bacterium
ATGGAAGCTGATAGGCATTGTATTTATGGTGCTTACGGGCGCGGTTTGCGGCCTTATTATGGTAAGATTCCTTGGCGGTTCGGATAAGGAGGCATCATTTGGCATACTTGCCTACACGGAAATATTCATAGGGCTGTACGCCGCGCTGATATTCCATACGCTTGTTCACGAAGCAGGGCATCTTGTGTTCGGTCTGCTGACCGGGTATGGGTTCTGCTCCTTCCGCATATTCTCGTTCATGTGGGTAAAGGACGGCGAAAAGCTGAAGCTCAGGCGGCTAAGCCTTGCCGGCACGGGCGGACAATGCCTTATGTCGCCGCCCGATATCAAGGATGGCAAAATGCCGTTTGTACTCTATAATCTTGGCGGCTCGATAATGAATGCCGCCGTCGGCGCGCTGTTCCTTGCACTCTATTTCATTTGCCCGAACGGTTCCCGTATTGCGCCGTTTGTTTTGTTGTTTGCGGCCGTCGGGTTTATTACGGCCGTTATGAACGGAGTGCCTATGCGCCTTGGGGCGGTGGATAACGACGGCTACAATGCCATTGCAATATCAAAAAGCGGTGAAGCCGCGGAAGCATTTTGGGTGCAGCTGAGCATCGTTGGGCAAAGCGCAAGGGGTGTTCGGCTAAAGGATATGCCGGAGGAATGGTTTAGAGTACCTGCCGAGGAGTCAATGCAAAACAGCATTGTTGCCGTGCGCGGCGTGCTTGCCTGCAACAGGCTGATGGATGAGCAGAAATTCAATCAGGCCGATGCGCTGATGGCGCGTATGCTTGCGGCGGAAAGCGGTATGGCGGGCATCCATCGCGGCCTGCTGGTGTGCGACAGAATGTATATTGAGCTTATCGGCGCCACCCGCCGCGAGGCTATTGAAGCCATGCTAACAAAGGCTCAAGCGAAGTTTATGAAGTCTATGCGGCGTTATCCGTCCGTGCTGCGAACCGAGTATGCGCTTGCCCTTCTGCTTGAAAAGAATACCGCAAGGGCGGAGGGCATACGGGCCGAATTTGAAAAAGCCGCAAAAAGCTATCCCTACCCGCAGGAAACGGAGTCCGAGCGGGAGCTGATATGCCTTGCCCTGAATAAGTCCCGCGGGCGGGCGTAAAAAGGGATATTATGTAATAAACACTTAAAAAAATCACCCGGGTGCATTCGTGCTGCGCCCGGGCGATTGGTTATATATTGTCAGTTTATTCTTTTGCCTGCGGAAAAACCGTCCCGCTCGTAGGCCTTGCTCATGTTGTTTAGCTTGCTTACGAATTCCTCGTTGGTCTCCGTCCGCTCCATCATGGCTATTACCTGCTCCGTAGCGTCCGCAGGATTCCCGCTTGAAAGCGTTTTGCGCATGCTGAACACGGCGTCAAGCTCCTGCTTGCTGAGCAGCAATTCTTCCTTCCTTGTGCCGGACTTGTATATATCTATTGCGGGGAAAATGCGCTTTTCGCTCATCTTGCGGTCAAGGTGGATTTCCATGTTGCCCGTGCCCTTGAATTCCTCGTATACGATATCGTCCATCCTGCTGCCGGTCTCTATAAGCGCCGTGGCGATTATGGTAAGACTGCCGCCGTTTTCTATGTTCCTTGCCGCGCCGAAGAAGCGCTTGGGCTTATGCAGCGCGCCCGGGTCCATGCCGCCGGAAAGCGTGCGCCCCGTTGCGGGTATTGTAAGGTTATATGCGCGGGCAAGCCTTGTTATGGAGTCCAGCAGGACCACAACGTCCTTGCCCTGCTCAACCAGCCGCATCGCGCGCTCCTGCGTCATTTCCGCAACGCGGGTATGATGCTCGGGCAGCTCGTCAAACGTGGAATAAAGCACCTCTCCCTTTATGGAGCGCTTCATGTCCGTAACCTCCTCCGGGCGTTCGTCTATCAGCAGAACTATAAGATGAACGTCGGGATAATTGGTGGATATTCCGTGGGCAATGTTTTTAAGCAGCGTGGTTTTGCCTGATTTGGGCTGGCTTACTATCATGCCGCGCTGACCCTTGCCTATGGGGGCTATCAGGTCAATCAGCCGTATGGCCAAATTCTGGTCGCGCCCGAGACCCTTGGATTCAAGCGTAAGCCGCTCGTTGGGGAAAATGGGAACAAGCTCGTCAAACGGCTTGCGCTGCTGCGCCTTTTCGGGATCCTCGCCGTTTATGGCGGTTATGTAAAGCAGCGCCAAAAACCTTTCGCCCTCCTTGGAGGGGCGGGTCTTGCCCGTTACCATATCGCCCGTTTTAAGGCCGAAGCGCCGTATCTGGGCTATTGAAACATATACGTCCCGCGCGCCGGGCAGATAGTTTTCGCTGCGGAGGAAGCCGTAACCGTCCGGCAAAACCTCCAGCACGCCCTCGCAGTCCCCGCACGTGCCCGCTTCAAGCATTTCTGATATGGCGGGCGTGGGGGCGGCGTTATAGTCCTTATAATAGCCGTCGTTCTTGCTCTGGCGGTATGGTTCGTCGTGCATATCCATGCCGCCCTGATAGGGATCCTGCCTGTAAGGATTCTGCTGCATATAGCCATCCTGCGGCTGGCGGTACGGATTGGGCTGCATATATGCTTCCTGCGGCTGGCGGTACGGGTTGGGCGCGGGGGAATAACCGTCCTGCCTGTAGGACGGGCGCGAATCGTATCCCTGATTGGTATACCTCGGCGCGCCGTAGGACTGCTGATAGCCCTGGCGCGGCTGGCGCGCATCCTGATATGAGTTGGGCGCGGTATAGCGGCGGTTGTAGCCGGAGGATTGATAATCCTGCCGCGGCTGGCGATAGGGCTGCTGATAGCGCTGGCGCGTATCGTAGCCGGCGTCAAGCGGGGGTACGCTGCCCTGCTGCGGCTGCGCGGCTACGGGCTGAGGCTTCTGCACAGGCTCCGCCTTGGCGGCGGGGGCTTCGGCTGCCTCCTGCGGCGCGGCGGGGGCTTCGCTCTTTTCGTCGGCTTCCGCCTGCGCTTCCGTCTCTGCCTTCGGCTTCACGTCGGAAAGCTTGTTTCCGCCGTTCATGATAATATCGACAAGCTCGCTCTTGCGATATTTGGTGATGGACTTAACGCCCTGAAGCTTAGCGATTTCTCTCAAATCGCCCAAGGACTTTTCCAACAGTTGATCTCTGG
>CABSAH010000204.1 GCA_902475645.1 uncultured Christensenellaceae bacterium
CCTATTATTTCAATAAGCAGGATTCCGCCGCACCGGAAACGCTGGTGGATATAGGCAGCATTGCCCCGTAAGCAATAGTGTTGTATAATGAGCGATAAAGCAATAATCAGCAAATAAGGAGGAATTTTCCAATGAATATGCCGAGCAGGGTAGCGTTCAACCTTTTTGGGAAGGACATATATTGGTACGGCGTACTTATGGCGGCGGCCATGATAATTGCCGTTGGCCTTGCATACAGCGAGGAAAGGCGCAAAAAGCTTAAAAAGGACACCGTTGTGGATATGTGCCTTATAATAATTCCCGCGGGGATTATAGGCGCGCGGCTTTACTATGTTCTGTTTGAGCTTGAAAGCTACATTAAAGACCCCATAACAATTCTTTATATATGGCGCGGCGGCCTTGCCATATACGGCGCGGTGATAGGCGGGCTTATTGCGGCGTTTATATTCGCCAAGGCAAGGAAGCTACGCTTCCTCACCCTTGCGGACGTAATTGCGCCGGGCCTTGTGCTGGCGCAGGCAATAGGCCGCTGGGGAAACTTTTTCAATCAGGAAGCCTACGGACTGCCCGTAACGCCGGAAATGCTTGCGGCGCACCCGATACTCGGGTATTTCCCCGTAAGCGTTGCAATAGAAGGCACCCATTATTTTGATAAGGCCATATGCACCGCCTGCGCCACGGCGGCTAACGGGGCGCATCTGCATCTTGCAACGTTCTTCTATGAATCCGCATGGTGCTTGCTTGTGTTCATTGTGCTGTGGCTCACGCGCAAGCGCGTTAAGCACGACGGGGACACGTTCTTCCTCTATGTGCTGCTCTATTCGCTGGAGCGCACGTTTGTTGAGGGGCTTCGCGGGGACAGCCTGTGGATAATAAAACCCTCCGCCGCCGGAATGGCTGACGGAGTAAGGGTATCGCAGGCGCTCAGCTTTATTCTGTTCATAGGCGTGCTGGCGTTCTTCATAATCCGCACCGTGCGCGAAAAGAAGGAGGGCAGGCTGATGTGGCCCAAGCCCCTTGCCGTATGCGAATGCGCAAACGAAGGCGAAGCGGCGGAGTGCGAATGCGATTGCCGCAAGGCTGAAGGCGGCGAGGACAAGCCCGCCGACGAGCCCGCCAAGGATGACGACGAAACCGAAAATACGGAAGGCGAAGGTAAATAATAAATGAACGACATAAGCTCCGAACGCAATTTGACAATGATGACGGACCTGTATCAGCTTACCATGATGTATGGCTATTACAGGTGCGGCATGGATAAAAACGAAGCGGTATTCGATTTGTTTTTCCGCCAGCGGGACAACAGCGTCTACGCTATAATGGCGGGGACGGAATCCGTTATAGATTACATAAACAAATTGCATTTTGCGCCGGAGGACATAGAATATCTCCGTTCGCTGAACCTATTTGACGAGGGCTTCTTGAAAATATTGGCCGATATGCGCTTTACGGGCGAAATATACGGCATGCCGGAGGGTACCGTTGTATTCCCGTATGAGCCGCTTATCCGCGTAAAGGCGCCAATAATGCAGGCGCAGCTTGTTGAAACCACGCTGCTCAACCTTGTTAACCACCAAACGCTTATAGCCACCAAGGCCGCCCGCGTGGCGCACGCCGCAAACGGGGACGGCGTTATGGAATTCGGCCTAAGGCGCGCACAGGGGCCGGATGCGGGCATATACGGCGCGCGCGCGGCAATGATAGGCGGCTGCACCGGAACAAGCAACGTGCTTACGGGGCAGATGTGCGGCGTGCCCGTTTCGGGTACCCATGCGCATAGCTGGGTAATGAGCTTCCCAAGCGAGCTTGACGCCTTCCGCGCCTATGCGGATATTTTCCCGGATAGCTGCATGCTGCTTGTGGATACATACGATACGCTGCGCAGCGGCGTGCCCAACGCCATAAAGGTATTTGGCGAGCTGAAGGCAAAGGGGCATAAGCCCATAGGCATACGCATGGATTCTGGCGATTTGGCGTATCTTTCAAAGCGGGCGCGCGTTATGCTTGACGATGCGGGCTTTGCGGAAGCGAAGATATGCGCAAGCGGCGATTTGGACGAAACCGTTATACGCGACCTTAAAGCACAGGGCGCAAGAATAGACCTTTGGGGCGTTGGAACAAAGCTTATAACCTCAATGGACTTCCCCGCATTGGGCGGGGTATATAAAATGGCCGCCGAAATAGTGGACGGCAAGCTTGTGCCCAAGATAAAGCTGAGCGAAAACGTTATAAAGATGACCAACCCCGGCTACAAAAAGGTTTACAGGTTTTACAGCAACACCTCCGGCATGGCGCTGGCGGACCTTATTGCGCTGGAGGGCGAGGAGCTTGACTTTACGCGGCCGCTGACCATATATCATCCGGAGCAGCGGTACAAATCCAAAACGCTGTATGATTACAACGTGCGGGAGCTGCTTGTGCCGCTGTTTGTGGACGGCAAGCAGGTTTACGATTGCCCGAACATGGCCGAAATACAAAGCTATGCCAAAGCAGACCTTGCAACATTTTGGGAGGAGAGCAAGCGCCTTATGAACCCGCATGTATACAAGGTTGACCTAAGCGACGAGCTTTATGCGCTCAAGCAAAAGCTGATAGGGGAAGTGCGCAATGCGCGAAAGGGTGAATAAACGGCTTATACCGCTGCTTGCGGCGGCGCTGATAGCGGCGGCGCTTTGCGGCTGCGTGCGCTTTGAAAGCGCCGTTGACCCCAATGTTACCATGCCGCAGGAGGCGGAGCCTACGCCCACGGCACCGGTCGAACCCTCCCCCACGCCCGAGGCCACGGCAAAGCCCACGGCCGAGCCTACGCCGACAGAAATGCAGCATTTGGATGTATATGACGAACTGGGCACATTCATAACCGGAAGCGAGCATTACAGGCGCTATATCTCCTTTGAAAACATACAGGTGTATGAGCAGGAGGACGATACGTTTGTGGATATGCAGGCGGTGAACGCCTACCCAAAGGCCATACTGTGCGCGCTGCATATGCGCTTT
>CABSAH010000205.1 GCA_902475645.1 uncultured Christensenellaceae bacterium
ACCGCTTGCGGGGGAGCTGCTGAGCGTGAGCGAAGCTGAGGGGGAATAGAAAAAACCGCAATCCACCTCCAAGCCGTTCCCCTTTCGGCCACTCACATTCGTTCGTGTCCACTTTCCCCGTAAACGGGGACAGCTTTTGGCGTGGTGGTTTCACAGAGCCAAAAGGCTCCCTCACTGAGGGAGCTGGAAATTCGCTGTAAGCGAATTTTCTGAGGGAGTCCTTTCGACTGAGGGGTTGACTATACTTAGCAAAGCCGCCCCCACCAATTCGCCATAGCAAAGCGAAGGGTTATTGATTTAGCTTTCTTTTGTTCTTGCGGTTGAGCGCCCAGCCTGCAAGCATCACCAGCGCAAACACTATTAGATACCACACGTTCTCCATGCCGTGGCCCACTATGCACGCATACACCATGAATACGCAGCACATTATGCCGAGCGCGGGCAGTACGAAGCGGCGCAGGGCGGGCTCGTCCTTCTCCTTCTTCATCCATGCGACAAAAATGGGTATGTAGAGAAGGTATATCGTTATTATGGGCAGCTCCGACGAATCGAACACGAACGGGCCGCTCCACGTTCCCGCAAGGCAGGCAAGATAGAAATACATTCCCCAAAAGCCCGTTACAAGCAGCGCGAATATGGAAGCGTTGTTGGGCATGTTGGTCTCGGGGTCTACCTGGGCAAAAACATCGGGGTGCGGGCCTTCGCCGCGCACGGCCAGCGAATACATGCCGCGCGTGCAGCCAAGCATCAGCCCGTTCATTGTGCCTATGCAGGATATGGCTATGAAAAGATTGAGTATATTGCCAAGCACGCCGCCGAATATGTTTGTAAACGCCGTTGTTGCGCCGTCCTCCATAAGGGTTTCAACCGTTGCGCCGCCCGCAACGCCCACATAGTAGGCTATGTAAACGGCAATTATTATTATGCCGCCCATTATAAGCGCCCTGGGCAGGTTCCTGCGCGCGTCCTTAAGCTCCGCATTTATGCTGGTTGCTATTATCCAGCCTTCGTATGCAAAGGCCGTTGCGCATACGGCGCTCAGCAGCAGGGAGCTTGTGCCCGCGTCCTTTGGCAGCAGCTCCTTTGCCGCGGCAAAGTTATTAACAAGCATGTGCGTGGGGCTTACAAGGCCAACTATTATGCCTGCCACCGCCATAAGCACAAGGGGAATCAGCTTTATAACCGTTGTGGTGGTTTGCAGCTTTCCGGCAAGCTTTGGGGAAATGGCGTTCACAAAATACGCGCAGCACATATAGAACATCATAAGCGCTATGCATTCCGGCCCAATCGCGCAGCCGCCCTCCGCCGCGGGTATCACAAGCGGAAAATCGGGCAGGCAGGACGTTATGAAAACGAGCGTGTAGCGCGCGCTCAGCCAGCACAGCACGCTTGTGAGCGTGGGGTAATATATGGTGCTCATGAACCAGCCCACATAAAAGCCGTAGCTGCCGCCGACAGTCGCCTCTGCATAGTCCACTATGCCGTTCACCTTAACGTATTTCTGCGCCATCATTGCAAACGCAAGTATGCACACAAGCATTATTACGCCGCCTATTATCCACGCCAGTATGCCCAGCGGCAAATCGCCGTCCGTCTTTTGCAGTATCGTCTGCGCCTTAAAGAATACGCCCGAGCCGATAACGATGCCCACCACCATGCAGATAGCCGTAAACAGCCCGTATTTTTTGCTTAGCTTAGAAGTGGATTCCATGCCCGATGCCTCCCGTAATTCTTAAAATTTGCTTAACGTTGTATGACAACGATATACACGTTCTTACATCTTATCCGACAACTGATTAGGACAGATTATACATATCCGCAATGTCCGTGTCAATAAGAAATTCACAATTTCGCCGCAATATAATATATAATATACCAAAACCATAGGTAAAACGGGCACAAAAAGGGGGCGTGAACTTTACTTGGCGCGGGAGTTCATGAACCATTTGTTAAATTTATGCCCGCATGGTGCAAAAGCCGCCATGTTCTGGTAAAATAATGCTATTATTATATGGATAAGGTGCGGTGCTCTGCGCCGCGCGGAGGGGTAAGTTTTAATGCAAAAGAATAAGGAAAGCTTCATAGGACGGCTTATAAAAGGGCTGGCGATAGGCGTTGCGGCAATGCTGCCCGGCGCAAGCGGCGGCGTGCTTGCAATCGCAATGGGGGTATACAGGCCCTCGCTTGACGCCGTGACGGGGCTGTTCAAAAGCTTTATGCCGAGCTTTATGTATCTGCTGCCGCTTGGCATAGGCGGCGTGGCGGGGCTTATAGGCACGGGGCGCGTTATGGAATCCATATTGGCGGCGTATCGCGTAAGCGCAATGTGGGCGCTGATAGGCATGGTGCTGGGCGGCCTGCCCTCGCTTATAGGCGAAGCCAACCGCCGCGGGTTTAAGCCGCGCTATCTTTTAGGCACGCTTGCGGGCGCGGCCATAATAGGCGGCACGGCGTTTTTGCAGCATCATCTGGGCGGTGGGGAGGCGCTGCCGTTCAATGGGTGGACAGCGGCGCTCGGCGGCGCGCTTATCGGCCTTGGCACGGTCATACCCGGCATAAGCACATCCTTCCTTATGATATACCTTGGCATATACGAGCCCTTCCTTGCCGCGTTCAATTCGTTCGATATTCCGATGCTGTTCTGCGCGGGGCTTGGGGCGCTTGCGGTTGTGGCGGTGCTTATAACGGCGGTTAAGCGGCTGTTCGATAAGCACTACGGCTATGCCTACTACGGCGCACTGGGGCTTTTGCTCACAAGCGTTGTTCTTATTTACCCCGGGCTTAGGAGCGGCTGGGGCTTGGCGATAGACGCGGGGCTTTTCATAGCCTGCTTTATGATAACGTTTTTCCTGTGCAAGCTGCCCACCGGCGGCGAAAGCACGGACGCGGCGGATATATTTGCGGAAATAAAAAGCGCGAACAGGCAAAAGGAATAATGCCGCGCCGCGCATATATATA